>RKCM01000139.1 GCA_014858325.1 Oscillospiraceae bacterium
CAACACCCCCATTCAGGGCACAGCCGCCGATGTCATCAAGCTGGCCATGGTGCGGGTCTGGCGGCGTTTGCGGGACGAAAAGATGGAAAGCCGCCTCATCCTCACCGTCCACGATGAGCTCATCGTGGAGGCCCCGGAGGCGGAGGCCGAAAAGGCGGCCGCCATCCTGCGGGAAGAGATGGAAGGCTGCGTACACTATGCAGTGCCCCTGAGCACCGAGGTGCATCAGGGCAAAAACTGGCTGGAGGCCCACTAAAACCATGATCGTATTAGGAATTGAATCGACCTGCGACGAGACCGCCGCATCTCTGGTGGAGGATGGCCGCAAACTGCTCAGCAACGTCATCTCCACCAGCGTGAAAGAGCAGGCGCTCTACGGCGGCGTGGTGCCGGAGATCGCCAGCCGCCGCCATTGCGAGTTCATCAGCGCCACGGTGAAAAAAGCCCTGCTGGACGCGGGCAAGACCATCGACGATGTGGACGCCGTGGCCGTCACCTTTGCCCCCGGCCTCATCGGCGCGGTGCTGGTGGGAGTCAACTTTGCCAAGGGGCTGGCCTACTCGGCCAATAAGCCGCTGGTGCCCGTCCACCACCTGCGGGGCCACATTGCGGCCCTCTACCTCACCCACCCGGAGCTGAAGCCGCCCTTCCTCTGCCTGGTGGCGTCCGGCGGCCACAGCCACATCGTGGAGGTGCTGGACTACACCCATTACCACGTCCTCGGCCACACCGTGGACGACGCGGCGGGCGAGGCCTTTGATAAGGTGGCCCGCACGCTGGGCCTGCCTTACCCCGGCGGCCCCAGTGTGGCCAACGCCGCCAAGACCGGCGACCCCAAGGCCTACCGCCTGCCCGTGCCCCATGTGGAAGGAAAGTACAACGTCAGCTTCTCCGGCCTGAAGACTGCCGTCCTCAACGAGGTGAACAAGGCCCAGATGAAGGGCGAGGAAATCAACGTGCCTGATCTGGCGGCCAGCTTTCAGGAGCGCATTGCAGGCATCCTGGCGGAAAAACTGCTCCTGGCCGCCGCCGATACCGGGGCCAAGCAGGTCTGCCTGGCCGGCGGCGTGGCCGCCAATGGCCGTCTGCGCCAGCTGGTCAACGACGGTGCCCAAAAACTGGGAGCCAAAGTCTACCTGCCGGAGCTGAAATTCTGCGGGGACAACGGTGCCATGATCGCCGCTCAGGGCTATTACCAGTACATCGCCGGACATACCGCCGGGCTGGAATTGAACGGCCTGCCTACGCTGCCGATCGATTATGAATAAGCGCTGCATGTAGCTTTGCGTGCAGCAAAGAAACGGCAGGGACCTTGGATGGTCCTTGCCGTTTTTGTCTGTGTTTATTTCGTCACATGCCACTCGTGGTCGAACCATTGGCGCTGGGTGAGCCAGTAGTGGGCGGCTTCAACGGCGTGTTCCTTGAAATTTTTGAAGTTGAGGTCGGTGGGGTAGATGCGGCCCCCGGAGTATTGTTCGGAAAAAACATACAGTCCGTGCCAGCCGTTGGTGGGATGCTCCGTAGTTCCGCCGTTGACCATGGAAATGAACTTGGGTAAGCGGAGAAAATCGCCGTCCAGCACGATAATGGTGCTCCAGAAGTAAGAGGCCATGGCTTGGAGCGAGGGCTCTCGGTCCCGGGTGACACGATCGCGCACGCTGGTTTTGCTCTGGATGCAACCGTAGCAGAACGTCTTGCCGTCTTCCCGGGTGACAAGAGCGTAAAGATCAAAAACACCGCCGCGGATCTGCTCTTTCAACCAGCTGATATCCCGTGGTTCGTTGTTGATCTCGCCTGCTTTGATGAGAATGTTCAAATCACGTTGGAGAACGATCTGAATGCCGGTCCCCTCCAATGCTGCGGAAGCGAGAAATTTGATCATCTCTTCAAAAGCGTGGCCGCTGGATTTTTTCCAGCTTTGGTCAGCGCTGATAACTTTGGCGATGGTCTCTGCATCATCGATGCCGCTCTTGCGGTGGACATGCACTTCGTAGACAGCCTTCCAGATATCTGCGGGCTCCACATCGGGAAAATTCCGCATGCTGTCGATGGTTGCTTGTTGGATGGCTTTTTTCTGGGCGGTGGTCTCTATTTTGGACTCCGCTTCTTCACTGAGGCGGCCTGTCCGGGAGGCGGACAATGCCTCTTGCGTCAACCGGGCCTTTTCCGCATTGTATACGTTGTTGTAGCGTTCCCGGCAGAATTCTTTTACCACATTCATGCGTGTCCCTCCAAAATCGCGGCAATTTGTTTTCCCCAGGCGTAGGCCAGCAGAGGCGGCACGGCATCGCCGATCTGTTCGTATTTGTCTTGCACAGTGCGGTCGATATGGGGGACGAGATAGGGGCCCCCGCAGAAATCATAAGAATCCGGAAAGGACTGCAATCGGGCGCATTCCCGTACAGTCAGGGCCCGGTCATGCAGTGGATGAACAAATTCGTCCAGACAATGACTGGTCACAGTGGGGGAGGGCTCGTTGAGGATGAGTCGATAGTTCCGTTTGATGAACATCTTCTTGGGCAGAATGCGCTCCGCCTGCAAGGCCTCTCGTTCTTCGCCCGTGTAGCGCTCAAACAGGTCTTTCAGGCTCTCGCCTTGGTGTAGCAGCGCAAAGCGCTTGAGAGTGCAGGCTCGGTGCTTCATGGGTTTGTGGTAAGTGATGGAGCCCGTTCCGGCAGGTCGATTCCAGAAAGCATCGTCCTTCATTCGGCTGGAAAAATCACTCTCTTCGCCGGTGTACGCGGTGCCCTCTATCTCGGAGTTGGGGATGACGTTGGGCAGGCCTGCAAAAGCTTCTGCCACCGTTACCTTCCGGCTGCAGGTGGGCGAGGGCTCAAGAAGCTTCCAATCGGGGAAACGGCTGGCCAAAATAAAGAAACGTTTCCGTTTCTGGGGGACCCCAAACTGATCGGCGGACAGGATGACTTCATGCTGGTTGGGGTAGCCTGCCTCGGCAAGCTCCTTCTTCAGCAGATCGACAATAAGTTCTTTCGAGTGTTTCTCCACGGTCTTGGTCGTGATGGCCGGGACATTCTCGAACAAAATCAGCTTTGCCTTAGCAATTTTGGCAATGCGGATCCCCTCCCGAAAAAGCAACTGACGGTCATCGTAGAAAGAACGGGAGCGGTTGCCCGCCGTGGAAAAAGTCTCACAGGGCATTCCGGACGTGACCAGATCCACGCCGCCGACTGGAATATAGGGTAAGATCTGCTCAGCCGTGACGTTTCGGATGTCCGAATGGATGACATGCACTTCTGGATGGTTGGCAGAATAAGTATCTACGCAGCTTTGAATGTACTCAATGGCTACTCTGGTATCAAACCCGGCGGCGTGCATTCCGGTGCAGATGCCTCCCGGCCCTGCAAAGCAATCAATGTGTGTAAGCGTAATGCGCAACCTCCTTGGAATCAAAAACTCTATTTATAAAATATCATAAATCACAAAAAAGAGCCAGCCCTGCAATACGGTTCCTTTTCAACCGCAGCTGCCCAACTCAATTCATCGCGCCTGCCTTCTCGAACATCTGCTGCACCTGTGCGGCCAGCAGGGCGTGGTCCGGCTTTTCCAGCAGCGGGTCGTCGGCCAGCAGGGCCATGGCCTCGGCCTGGGCGGCGTGGAGGGTGCGGGTGTCGTTCATCAGGTCGGCGATCTGCAGGGTGGGCAGGCCATGCTGGCGGCTGCCGAAAAAGTCGCCGGGGCCGCGGGTCTCCAGATCGTACTGGGCCACGGCGAAGCCGTCGGCGGTGGAGCACAAAAAGCGGAGCCGCTTCTGCACGGCCTCGCTCTGGTTGTCGCTGACGAGGAAGCACCAGCTCTCGGCAGCGCCCCGGCCCACCCGGCCCCGCAGCTGGTGCAGGGCGCTCAGGCCGTAGCGCTCGGCGTTTTCAATGACCATGACGCTGGCATTGGGCACGTCCACGCCCACCTCAATGACGGTGGTGGAGACGAGGGCGTCCAGACGCCCAGCCTTGAAATCCTCCATGACGGCGGCTTTCTCCTTGGGCTTCAGTTTGCCGTGCATCAGACCCACCCGGCGGGTGGGGAGCAGGGCCTTGGCGATGTCCTGGTAGTAGCGCTTCACGGCGTTGAGCCCGCCGTCCGGCGTGTCCTCAATGGCCGGGCAGACCAGATACACCTGATGCCCCGCGTCGATCTCCCGGTCGAGGAAGCCGTACAGGTCGCCCCGCTTTTTGCCCGTGATGCACCGGGTCTTGACGGGCTTGCGGCCCGGGGGCAGCTCGTCGAGGATGGAGATGTCGAGGTCGCCGTAGAGGAGCAGCCCCAGCGTGCGGGGGATGGGGGTGGCGCTCATGACCAGCAGGTGGGGGTTCTCGGCCTTTTCGGCCAGCATCCCGCGCTGGCGCACGCCGAAGCGGTGCTGCTCGTCCACCACGGCAAGGCCGAGGCGGGCAAACTCCACCCCCTCGCTGAGGAGGGCGTGGGTGCCCACGATGAGGTCGGCCTCGTCGTTTCGGATCGCGGCCAGTGTGGTGCGGCGGGCGGCGGCTTTCGTCCCGCCCGTTAAAAGGGCCACCCGCATCCCGAAGGGGGCCAGCAGGCGGTTCAGATTTTCGGCGTGCTGGGCGGCGAGGATCTCGGTGGGGGCCAGCAGCGCGGCCTGGTAGCCGCTGCGGATGCAGGCCCAGATGGCGGCGGCGGCCACCAGCGTTTTACCGCTGCCCACATCGCCCTGCAGCAGGCGGTTCATGGAGGTTTCGCCCGCCATGTCGTCCAAGATCTCCGCCACGGCCCGGCGCTGGGCCCCGGTGGGGGAGAAGGGAAGGCTGGCCCAGAACGGCTCCGGGTCCAGCTTTTGCATGGGGGCCCCGGTGCGGGCTGCCCCGTGGTTTTTCATCCGGCCGATGCCCAGCTGCAGCACCAGCAGCTCCTCGTAGATGAGCCGCCGCCGGGCCGCAAAGGCCTCCTCCTCGTCGGAAGGGCAGTGGATGGCCCGCACCGCCTGCGCTTTGGACAGCAGGCGGTATTTTTTTCGCATCTCCTCGGGCAGCGGATCGGGCAGAAGCTCGGCGTGGGGGAGCAGCTGCCGGACGCATTTGGCAATGGCCGCGCTGCTCAGCCCCTCGGTTTGGGGGTAGACGGCCTCAAAGGGAACCTGGGTCACCTGGGCCTCGGTACGCACCTGGGGGTTGACCATCTGGCGGCGGAGCATCCCGCCCGAGACAACGCCCTGGAAATAGTATTCCTGCCCCAGCTCCAGTTTCTGGGCGGCGTATGGATTATTGAACCAGGTGATCTCCAAACTGGATACGTCGTCGCCCGCCGTGATCCGCTCCATCCGCCGCCCGCCGGGCAGGATGCGTTCGCCGGGCTTGGCAAACACCTCCGCCTTGACGACGCACTCCGTCTCAAAGGGAGCGGCGGCGATGGTGTAGGGCTTGGAGAAATCCAGATACCGCCGGGGGTAGTGGCAGAGCAGGTCTGCCAGCGTGACGATGCCCAGCTTCTCAAACCGCTCGGCGGTCTTGGGCCCTACGCCCTTAAGGTAGCGCACCGGGGTATCGGGGGTCAGGGTCTCCATGGCAGACAGCTCCTTTCGCATTTTCTTTATTCTAGCACAAACGAAGGCAAAAAACAAAAAATCCCGACAGCCGCAGCTGCCGGGAATCTTTTGGAGGTGACGACCAGATTTGAACTGGTGGATGAGGGTTTTGCAGACCCTTGCCTTACCACTTGGCCACGTCACCATATTCGGAGTGATTGTTACCACTCCATTGGAGCGGCCGACGAGGCTCGAACTCGCTACCTCCACCTTGGCAAGGTGGCGCTCTACCAGATGAGCTACGGCCGCATATTTGGTGCATATACCCTTGCACCACAGGGTTTGAAGCGACCCG
>RKCM01000048.1 GCA_014858325.1 Oscillospiraceae bacterium
CGAGGCCCTGTGCCGGAACGCCCGGATGCGGGAAGCCGCCGCCGAGCTGCGGACACTGGCTGCGCCGCTGGCACAGGCGGGCGGCACGGCCCGGCTGGATCTGACGCTGGCGGGCGAGATGGAATACTACAACGGCCTCGTTTTTCAGGGGTACCTGCGCAGCCTGCCCCGCCCGCTGCTGAAGGGCGGACGCTACGACCTGCTGATGCAGAAATTCACCCCCGGGGCCGGGGCCATCGGCTTTGCGGTCTACCTCGACGAGCTGGACCGCCTGAGCGCCCCGCTGCCGCCGGTGCAGCAGCAGCACACCGACAGGGTGATGCTGAACGTGGCCCTGCCCAAGGGCCGCCTGGGCGACAAGGTCTACGACCTGCTGGCCAAGATCGGCTACGGCTGCCCGGAGGATTACAACGCCACCCGGAAGCTGGTGGTGGAAAACCCGGCGGCAGGCATCCGCTACTTCCTCGTCAAACCCAGCGATGTGGCCATCTACGTCGAGCACGGCGCGGCGGATGTGGGCATCGTGGGCAAGGACATCCTCACCGAAGCCGCCGCCGATGTGTACGAGCTGCTGGACACGGGCCTGGGCAAGTGCCGGATGTGCGTAGCCGCCCCGGCAGACCACCGGGACGACCCCAGCCGCCCGGTGCGGGTGGCGACCAAGTTCGTCAACATTGCAAAGAGTTACTACGCATCGCTGGGCCGGGACATCGACATCATCAAGCTGAACGGCTCCATTGAGCTGGCCCCCATCCTGGGCCTGTCCGACGTCATCGTGGACATCGTGGAGACGGGCACCACCCTGCGGGAGAACGGCCTGAAGGTCATCACCGAGTTTATGCCCATCTCGGCCCGGTTCATCGCCAATAAGGCCAGCTACCAGTTCAAGCACAAAGAAATGGACGAAATGCTCACAAAGCTGCGGGGCGCTCTCGCAGAACAGGAGGCAGCAAAATGATCAAGCTTTACAATTTTGACGAGCTGAAGCCCGAAGAGATCCTGAACCGCGACATCCGCGCCGAGAAGAACGTGGAGGACGTGGTGGACGGCATCATTGCCGATGTGCGGGCACGGGGCGATGCGGCGCTGAAGGAGTACGCGCTGAAATTTGACGGCGCAGCCATCGAAAACTTGCAGGTGACGCAGGAGGAGATCAACGAGGCCTTTGCGGCCACCGACCCCTATTTTGTGGAGACCCTGCGGGAAGCCGCCGCCAACATCGAGGCCTTCCACCGCCAGCAGGTGCACAAAAATTTTGTGGTGAACGACAAGCCCGGCATCGTGCTGGGCCAGAAATATACCCCCATTGAGAAGGCGGGCGTCTATGTGCCCGGCGGCACGGCGGCCTACCCCTCCACCGTCCTGATGGACGTCATCCCGGCGAAGGTGGCGGGGGTGTCCGAGATCGTGATGACCACCCCGGCGGGCAAGGACGGAAAGGTGAATCCCGTCATCCTCGCGGCAGCAGCCACGGCGGGTGTGACCAAGATTTTCAAGACCGGCGGGGCACAGGCCGTGGCGGCGCTGGCCTACGGCACCGAGAGCATCCCGGCGGTGGATAAGATCGTGGGCCCGGGCAACATCTACGTTGCCACGGCCAAGCGGAAAGTCTTTGGCAAGGTGGGCATCGACATGATCGCGGGCCCCAGCGAGATTTTGGTGCTGGCGGACGGCGGCTGCGACCCGGCGTGGGTGGCGGCCGACCTGCTGAGCCAGGCCGAGCACGACAAGCTGGCCAGCCCCGTCCTTGTGACGGACAGCGAGGCACTGGCCAAAGCCGTGCAGGCGGAGCTGGAAGTACAGATCCCCCAGCTGCCCCGCGCCGCCATTGCCCGGGCCAGCGTGGACGACAACGGCAAGATCATCCTCTGCGCCGACCTCCACAAGGCCATCGAAGCCTGCAACATCATCGCACCCGAGCACTTGGAAGTGTGCGTGGAGGACCCCTTCGGTGTGCTGAACGAGATCAAAAATGCGGGCAGCATCTTCCTGGGGCGGAACGTCCCGGAGGCGCTGGGCGATTACTTTGCCGGGCCCAACCACACCCTGCCCACCAGCGGCACGGCCCGCTTCTCCAGCCCGTTGGGCGTGGACGACTTTGTGAAGAAGTCCAGCTTTTTGTATTACACCCGCGAGGCGCTGGAGGCCGTTGCCCCCCGCATTGCGGATTTTGCCGAGCGGGAGGGCCTGCACGCCCACGCCCGCAGTGTGACGATCCGATACGAATAACCCTCTCAGGCGCTGACGCGCCAGCTCCCCCGAAGGGGGAGCTCTTGGCAAAGAGGGTAACGCTACAAAAGCTCCCCCTTCGGGGGAGCTGGCATTGCGAAGCAATGACTGAGAGGGTTCTATGAGTAAATATCTTTCTCCCCGGCTGTCGGCTGTCACGCCTTATACGCCCGGCGAACAGCCGCAGGATCAGCAGTACATCAAGCTGAACACCAACGAGAGCCCCTACCTGCCTTCTCCGGCGGTGGTGGCGGCGGTGAGCGAGCACGAGGTGGAAAAGCTCCGCCTTTACTCCGACCCCGCCTGCACCGACCTGCTGAGGATGGCGGCGGCCCACTTTGGCCTGAAGCCGGAGCAGATCATGCCCGGCAACGGCAGCGACGAAAACCTCTTTTTTGCGTTGCGGGCCTTCTGCGATGAGCAGCACCCGCTGGCCTATGCCGATATCACCTACGGCTGCTATGGGGTCTGGTGCGGCCTGATGCACATCCCCAGCCACATCCTCCCGCTGAAAGAGGATTTTACGCTGGACCCGAAGGACTACTACGGCCTTGGCGAGACCATCGTCATCGCCAACCCCAACGCCCCCACGGGGCTGGCTTTGCCCCGCAGCGCCATCGAGGGCATTTTGAAGGCGAACCCGGACAACGTCGTCATCGTGGACGAAGCCTATGTGGACTTTGGCGGCGAGAGCTGCGTGCCCCTCATCGACCAGTACGACAACCTTCTGGTGGTGCAGACCTTCTCCAAATCCCGCCAGCTGGCGGGTGCACGGCTGGGGCTGGCCATGGGCAATGCGGCCCTCATCGCGGATTTGAACCGGGTCAAATTCAGCCTCAACCCCTACAACATCAATCGGCTCACCCTCAAGGCGGGCGCGGCGGCGCTGGAGGATACGACCTACTTTGAAAAGACCCGCGCCGCCATCATCGAGACGCGGGAGCAGACGAAAGCCGCGTTGCGGGCGCGGGGCTTTGCTGTGCTGGACAGCCGCTCCAATTTCCTGTTTGCATCCACCGAGCGGAAGGACGGCGGCGTGCTTTACCGAACGCTGAAGGAAAAAGGCGTCCTTGTCCGGCATTTCGACGCCCCGCGCATTGCCAACTGGCTGCGCATCACCATCGGCACGCCGGAACAGATGCAGGTACTGCTGAACAAACTGGACGAGATTTTGGAGGGATGAGCAGATGCGGGAAGTGACCATTGAACGCAACACCAACGAGACCCAGATCGAGCTGACCCTCAACCTTGACGGTGCGGGCCGCTATCAGGTGGACACCGGCTGCGGCTTTTTGAACCACATGCTGGAGCTGTTTGCACGGCACGGCCGGTTCGATCTGGTGTTGACCTGCCACGGCGACGTGGAAGTGGATTACCACCATACCACCGAGGACGTGGGCATTGCGCTGGGGCAGGCCTTTGCCGAGGCACTGGGCGAGATGCGGGGCATCCGCCGCTACGGCAATTTCTATCTGCCCATGGACGAAGCGCTGGTGCTCTGCGCCGTCGATCTCTCCGGCCGGGCCACCCTGAACTGGGATATCCACTGCAAGACCGAAAAAGTGGGCGATTTCGACGTGGAGTGTGTGCCGGAGTTCTGGCTGGGCTTTGCCCGCAGCGTGCCCGCCACCGTCCACTTTGTCCAGTTTGCGGGCGAGAACACCCACCACATCCTGGAAGCCTGCTTCAAGGGGGCGGGCCGAGCGCTGGCCGAGGCTGTCCGCATCGACGCCGCCCACCGGGATGAGATCCCCTCCACGAAAGGACTGCTGGTATGATCGCGATTGTGGATTACGGCGTGGGCAACCTGTTCAGCCTGCGTTCGAGCCTGGCCCACCTGGGGCTGGACGCCGTGGTAACGGCAGACCCCGCCGTGCTGCGGGCAGCGGACCGCATCATCCTGCCCGGTGTGGGGGCCTTTGGCGACGCCATGGCAAAGCTCTCGGCCACGGGCCTCGTGCCCGTCATCCGGGAGGAAGCCCGGAAAAAGCCCCTGCTGGGCATCTGCCTGGGGATGCAGCTGCTGTTTGAAAAAAGCGATGAGTACGGCGAGCACGCGGGCCTGGGCTTTGTGCCCGGCGAGGTCTGCCCGCTGGAGCCCGATCTGAAAGACCCATCCCTCAAGGTGCCGCAGATCGGCTGGAACGCGCTGCACATTGTGAGGGACGACCCGCTGTTCCGCTACATCCGGGAGGGCGAGTATGTCTACTACGTCCACAGCTACTACGGCAGGCATTGTGAGGCCAGCACGCTGGCTGTGAGCGATTACTCCATCCCCGTCACCGGCGTCGTCCGGGCCGGGAGGGTGTACGGAACGCAGTTCCACCCGGAAAAGAGCGGGGACACGGGGCTGCGGATTCTGAAAGCATTCAGTGAATTGTGAGGGAAGCAAGATGAAACTATACCCAGCCATTGACCTGCGCGGCGGCCAGGTCGTCCGCCTGACGCAGGGCGACTACGACCGCATGACCGTTTACGGCGCCGACCCCTGCGCACAGGCCCGGACGTTCCTCTCTGCTGGGGCAAAATACCTCCACGTCGTCGATCTGGACGGCGCGAAGGACGGCACCCTCTCCAACTACGACACCATTGCCGCGCTGGCAGAGCAGGGGGGCTTGTTCATCGAGGTGGGCGGCGGCATCCGCACCGAGGAGCGCATTGAAAAATACCTTTCCCTCGGCGTGGGCCGCTGCATCCTGGGCAGCGTGGCCGTGACAGATTTTGATTTCACGGCCCGGATGCTGCAAAAATACGGCGAGAAGATCGCCGTGGGGGTGGATGCGAAGGACGGTTATGTGGCCATCCACGGCTGGAAAGAGGTCAGCGCCGAAAAGGGCGTGGATTTCTGCAAGCGGCTGGCCGATGCAGGCTGCAGGGCCATCATCTACACCGACATCGCCTGCGATGGGGCCATGCAGGGCACAAACCTCACCCTCTATCGGCAACTGCAAACCGAAGTGCCCGGGGTGGAGTTTACGGCCAGCGGCGGCATTGCGTCGGAAGCGGAGCTGCTGGAGCTGGAACGGATGGGCCTTGCCGCGGCCATTCTGGGCAAGAGCCTCTACACCGGGGCACTGGATCTGAAACGTTGTGTAGAACTGGTGCAACATTAAACGGAGGGGAACGAAAATGATCACAAAACGCATCATCCCCTGCCTGGACGTCCGCAATGGCCGGGTGGTCAAGGGGACCAACTTTGAGGACATCCGGGACGTGGCCGACCCGGTGGAGATGGCCCGGCTGTACAATGCCGCCGGGGCCGACGAGCTGGTGTTTTACGACATCACCGCCAGCTTTGAGGGCCGCGCCCTCTTTACGGAGATCCTGACGAAGGTGGCCGGCGAGATCTTTATCCCCCTGACGGTGGGCGGCGGCATCAACACATTGGAAGATTTTGACCGGGTGCTCAAGTGCGGGGCCGATAAGGTCAGCGTCAACTCGGGCGCGCTGAAGGACCCCTCCCTCATCCCGGCGGCGGCGAAGCGCTACGGCGACCAGTGCGTCGTCCTCTCCGCCGACGTCAAACGGGTGGGCGGGCAGTTCCGCGTCTTTGCCAAGGGCGGGCGCGAAGATACCGGCCGGGACGCACTGGAATGGATCAAGTGGTGCGTGGACAAC
>RKCM01000222.1 GCA_014858325.1 Oscillospiraceae bacterium
CGTACTGCCAAAGGCTCCTCCTCCGGGGGAGCTGGCACGGCGGCAGCCGTGACTGAAGGAGTTCGGCACAAATTGATGTAAAGCCATCTGCATTTTGCGTATGGCTTTCTTTTTTATACCCATTTTTCGGAGGTATCCTATGGAACAGAGCCTGCTGGACAAACTGACGATCCTGGCCGACAGCGCCAAATACGATGTAGCCTGCACTTCCAGCGGAGCGTCCCGCACCGCCGGAGCGGGCGGCATCGGCAGCTGCTACGCGCCGGGGTGCTGCCACGCTTTTACGGCAGACGGCCGCTGCGTCAGCCTGCTGAAAGTGCTGATGACCAACTGCTGCTCCTTCGATTGCAGCTACTGCGTCAACCGCAGGTCCAACGATGTGCCCCGGGCCACCTTTACGCCCCGGGAGCTGGCCGAGCTGACCATTGAATTTTACCGCCGGAATTATATCGAAGGCTTATTCCTTTCCAGCGCCGTGCTGGTGGACCCCGACTACACCACCGAGCGGATGCTGGCGGTGCTGCGCCTGCTGCGCGGCGAATACCACTTTGGCGGCTACATCCATGCCAAGGCCATCCCGGGGGCCAGCCCGGAGCTGCTGGAGCAGCTGGGGTATCTGGCCGACCGCCTTTCCGTCAATGTCGAGCTGCCCAGCGAAAAAAGCCTTTCGCTGCTGGCCCCGGACAAGGGGCGGCACTCCATCTTCCGGCCCATGAAGCAGATCGCGGTTTCGGGGGCCGCCAGCCGGGAGGAGGTGGCCGTATACCGCAAAGCCCCCCGGTTTGCCCCCGCCGGGCAGAGCACCCAGATGATCGTGGGCGCATCACCCGAGAGCGACTACCACATCCTGCAATTGACGGAAGGGCTATACCAGAAGTACAGCCTCAAGCGGGTGTTCTACTCCGCCTACATCCCCGTCTCCAACGACACCCGCCTGCCTGCGCTGGATACCAAGCCCCCGCTGCTGCGGGAGCATCGGCTGTATCAGGCCGACTGGCTGCTGCGCTTTTACCAGTTCCGGGCCGACGAGATCCTGGACAAGGACAACCCCAATTTCAACCCCTACCTCGACCCCAAATGCAACTGGGCCGTGCAGCACTACGGACTGTTCCCCGTGGATGTGAACACGGCCCCCTTCGAGATGCTGCTGCGCATCCCGGGGGTGGGGCCCAAAAGCGCCCGGCGCATCTGGCAGGCCCGGAAGCAGGGGTCCCTTGGGCTGGACGAGCTGAAGCGGATGGGCGTGGTGCTCAAGCGGGCGCAGTATTTCATCACCTGCCGGGGCTTTGCGGGGGCTCACCCCGGGCGGGGCAGCGCGGGCCGGGAGCGGATCACCCGGGCCCTCATCGACCCCGGTGTATTCAGCAGCGGCGTGGAGCAGCTGAGCCTGTTTTCCCCGCCCGCCGTGGACAAGCTGGTGGAGCAGGGCGTGCCGCCCCGCACCGCCCAGCGGATGGTACGGGAGGAGGCAGTGCAATGTCTGGCACAGGTCCTGTAAAAATCAACGAAACGCCCCGCAGACTCCACGACGCCGATGTGGTCTACTGCTACGACGGCAGCTTTGAGGGCTTTCTCTCCTGCGTTTTTGAGAGCTTTGTGCAGCATGAGCTCCCCTTTGCCATCTGGACGCCGGAGCGGGAGACGGCCACCCTCTACCCGCTCCGAGACATCCCCACCGACCACGAAAAGGCCCAGCGGGTCTTCCGCAGCCTGGGCACAAAGCTGGGGGCCGAGACAGAGCTGCTCGTCACCCGGGATTTCCTCTCCGGGCGGGAGGATAAGGAGCTGTTGCTGCTGCGCTTTCTGCACCTAGCCTTTGCGCTGGGGCCGGGCACCGTCAAGCGGATGGGCCACCCGGACGTAGCCCCGCTCTACGAGATGCAGCACAGCCTCAACTGGGAGGTAGACAAGTTTCAGGGCTTTGTCCGCTTTGAGGATCACAACGGGATGCTGGCGGCGGTCATCCACCCCAAAAATTACATTCTGCCGCTGCTGCGCGGGCATTTCTGCGGGCGGTTCCCCGAGGAGGATTTCCTGATCTACGACGCGGTGCATCAGGCGGTGCTGCTGCAGCAAAACCATCGTGTGCAGCTGCTGGAGCTGGCCGAGCCATTGGAGCTTCCCCCGCCCTCCGCCCGGGAGAAGGAGCTGCAGGCGCTGTGGAAGCAGTTTTACGATACGCTGGAGATCAAAGCCCGCCACAACGAGAAAGGCCGGATGACCCACTGCCCAAAACGGTTCTGGGGCGATATGGTTGAAATGCGGGGCCAAAACCTCTCAGGCGCTCCGCGCCAGCTCCCCTGACAGGGGAGCCAAGGCCCAGACGGGCGAACCTCCGCGAACACTTGAGAAAAACGCCAGCCTATGCTATACTATCCCTATCACCCGGCAGAAGCTCTGCCGCACACGCCCTTGCAAAAGGGCCGAGAACAAAGGAGTATCATACGATTATGGTTCGCATTACTATGGAAGACGGCGGCGTCATCGACATTGAGCTGAACGAGGAAGCTGCCCCCATCACCTGTGAGAATTTCAAAAAGCTGGTCCGCGAGGGCTTCTACAACGGCCTCACCTTCCACCGCGTCATCCCCGGCTTCATGATCCAGGGCGGCTGCCCGCTGGGCAACGGCACCGGCGGCCCGGGCTGGAACATCAAGGGTGAGTTCTCGGCCAACGGCGTGGCCAACCCCATCAAGCACACCCGCGGCGTCATCAGCATGGCCCGCAGCATGAACCCCAACAGCGCCGGCAGCCAGTTCTTCATCATGCACCAGGATGCCCCCCACCTGGACGGCCAGTATGCCGCCTTTGGTAAGGTCGTGTCCGGCATGGACGTGGTGGATAAGATCGCTGCTGTCCGCACCGACTGGAACGATAAGCCCACTACCCCGGTCAAGATGAAGACCGTGGAGCTCATCGAGGGCTGATTTTTGTACCCCACCCGCACGCTGTGCCGCCTTGGCTCGTGCGGGTTTTGTGCTACAGAGAGGAGATTTGTGCCATGAAATACGATTTTACATCTCTGCTGGACCGCCGCGGCAAGGACGCGCTGGCCGTGGACGGGCTGGGCAGCGGCTTTGCGCCCTCGGCCCCCAAAGAGGGCTTTGACGCCATTCCCATGTGGGTGGCCGACATGAACTTTGCCACGGTGCCCACCGTGCAGCAGGAAGTGATCGCCCGGATGCAGCACCCGGCCTTCGGCTACTATTCGCCCACCCAGGAATATTACGACTCGATCATCCAGTGGCAGGCAAAGCGCAACGGCGTCACCGGGCTGGAGGCAAAGCACATCGGCTACGAGAACGGTGTGCTGGGCGGTGTGATCAGCGCGCTGAACTGCGTCTGCTCCCGGGGCGACAAGGTGCTGGTACACAGCCCCACTTACATCGGCTTTACCAACTGCCTGAAGAACAACGGCTACGACATCGTCCACTCGCCTCTCGTGCAGGATGAGCAGGGCGTGTGGCGGATGGACTTTGCCGACATGGAGAAGCACTTGAAAGAAGAGCACATCCACGCCGCCATCCTCTGCAGCCCCCACAACCCCTGCGGCCGGGTGTGGGAGCGCTGGGAGCTGGAGCAGGCCATGGCACTGTACCAGAAGTACGATGTATTCGTCGTTTCCGACGAGATCTGGTCGGACATCATCCTGGACAAGAACAAGCACATCCCCACCCAATCCATCAGCGCCGACGCCCGCCAGCGCACCGCCGCCATGTACGCGCCCTCCAAGACCTTCAATCTGGCAGGCCTCATCGGCAGCTACCACATCGTGTACAACGACTGGTGGCGGGACCGCATCGAGAAAGAATCCAGCCTCTGCCACTACAACTCCATGAACGTCCTGTCCATGCACGCCCTCATCGGAGCCTACAAGCCCGAGGGCTACGAGTGGACGGACGAGCTGTGCGAGGTGCTGGCGGGCAACGTGGATTATGCCTGCCGCTACATCGCCGAGCACTTTGCGGGCGTAAAGGTATCGAAACCCGAGGGCACCTATATGCTCTTTGTGGACTGCACCGACTGGTGCGCCGCCCACGGCAAGACCATCGAAGAGGTGGAGAAGGCCCTGTGGGATGTGGGCGTGGCCGTGCAGGACGGCCGGATGTTCCACGGCCCCTGCCACCTGCGGATGAACCTCGCCTCCCCCCGCTCCCGCATTGAGGAAGCGTTCCGGCGGATGGACCAATATGTCTTCAACGCATAACCCTCTCCGTCTCGCATACGCTCGACAGCTCCCCCAAAGGGGGAGCTTGTCTCAGTTCTGTAACGTTTTACTTCTATCCACAAAAAAGCGCAGCCGGAAGGCTGCGCTTTTTCGGTGTGGTTCAATTTTCTTCCGGGTCCATCCTGCTCAGCAGCAGGTAGTACAGCACCTCAACGAGGAGGACGCCGGAAAGCTGCGAGGGGGCGTGGTCGATCTCGATGAGGCGCTGCTCCCGGTTGGAGGCCACCAGAACATGGTCGGCCATCTGGGCCAGCGGCGAGTGCCGATCGCCGGTGATGAGGAGGATGGGGGTGCTCCGCTCCTTGGCGGTGCCCGCCACCGCTTCCAATTGCTCGTTCCGCCCCGTGCCCGAGATGACGAGGAGGGCATCCTGCGGGGTGAGGGTCTTGGCGAAGGCATAGTTTTTCTCGTGGATGGCGCTGGCGACGCAGCGTTTGCCCAGCTCGTTCAGCTTGACCGAGGCGTCCAGCGCCACGGTCAGGTTGTGGCCCGAGGACGCCACCTCCACCACCTTGGCCCGCAGCAGGCACTCCACCGCCGCATTGAGCCCGGCCGGCTCCAGTGCCTGCAGGGTGGCCCGCACTTCCTCCTGTTTGTTCAGCAAAATGCGCTGCAGGGTGGTGTCCAGCTTTGTCTTCTGCCGGGAAACGGGAGCAGAGGGATGCCGCTTTTCCGCTTCCTGCTGCTCCATCACGTCCCTTGCCAGCGCCAGCTGGAACTTTCGGAAATTTTCAAACCCCAACTTGTGGCACAGGCGGGTGACCGTCGCTTCCGACGCACCGCTCCCCCGGGCCAATTCCGCCGAGGTTGCTGTAGCAGCCCACTTTACATCTGCAAGAATGCAGTCCGCAATGCGCCGCTCGGCGCTGTAAAGCCGGATGCCTGAGCACAGAGGCGTCAAAGCGCTCTCCGGGAATCTGCTCATAAGCAATACCTCCTGTTGTGTGCTCCGGGCACACAGATTCTTCGTGCAGAATCAGTGTATCAGTTTCGGCACGAAAAATCAATTTATTTGCGGAGGCGTGCCGCAATTTCGGCATTTTGTATATTTTGGAGCGGGTTTTTCAGCATCCTTCCTTTTCGGCCAGCTTGCGGCCCATGAGCACGCCCATAACGGAGGCCATCATCAGGCCCCGAGTCCAGCCGGAGGAGTCGCCCAGGCAGTGCAGGCCCCGGATGTTGGTGTCCAGGTTCTCATCCATCTTGACCTTGTTGGAGTAGAACTTCAGCTCGGGGCTGTACAGCAGCGTCTCATTGGCGGCAAAGCCGGGCACCACCATATCCAGCATCTTGATGAACTCAATGATGTTGGTCATGGCGCGGTAGGGCATGGCGGCGGTGATGTCACCGGCCACGGCATCCTTCAGGGTGGGCTTCACGTTGGACTGAGCCAGCTCCTTTTGCCAGGTGCGCTTGCCGTCCAGGATATCACCGTAGCGCTGCACCATGATGTGGCCTGCACCCAGCATATTGGTCAGCTCGCCCACCTTCTGGGCGTAGGCGATGGGCTGGTTGAAGGGCTCGGTGAAGTTGTGGGAGACCAGGATGGCCAGGTTGG
>RKCM01000022.1 GCA_014858325.1 Oscillospiraceae bacterium
CACGGCTGCGCAAGCCGCCCACGGCAACGAACGGCGACCGCGCCTTGGGCCGGGAGGCCACAGCGCTCACCCCTGTCTCCGCCGAGACCACCGGCCGTGTCCGGCTGGACGGTGTGGACTGGAACGCCCGCTGCGCCACCCCCGGCGACACCCTGACCCCGGGCCAGAGCTGCCGGGTGGCCGAGATCCACAGCACCCTGCTCATCGTGGAGCCCATCCTCACCGAGACCGCCGCACCGGTGGCTCACTGATATGAAAGGAGCGTCCCTATGCCTATCATGCTGTTCCTTATCCTCATCCTCATCTTTGTCATCCTGCTGGTGGTCGTCACCAACATCGTCATCGTGCCGCAGTCCATGGTCTACGTCGTGGAGCGTCTGGGCAGCTACTCCGAGACATGGAGCGCCGGCCTCCACGTCAAGATCCCGTTCCTCGAGCGGGTGGCGAAGAAAGTCAGCCTGAAAGAGCAGGTCGCCGACTTTCCCCCTCAGCCGGTCATCACCCGCGATAACGTCACCATGCAGATCGATACGGTGGTCTTCTTCCAGGTGATGGATGCCAAGCTCTACACCTACGGCGTCAACCAGCCCATCGCGGCCATCGAGAGCCTGTCGGCCACCACCCTGCGCAACATCATCGGCGAGATGGAGCTGGACCACACCCTCACCAGCCGCGACACCATCAACAGCAAGATCACGGCCATCCTTGATGAAGCCACCGACAAGTGGGGCATCAAGGTCAACCGTGTTGAGGTCAAGAACATCATCCCGCCGCGCGAGATCCAGGAGGCCATGGAAAAGCAGATGAAGGCAGAGCGCGAGAAGCGCGCCGTCATCCTGAAGGCCGACGGCGAGAAGCAGGCCGCCATCACCGCCGCCGAGGGCGAAAAGGAATCCGCCATCCTCCGGGCCGACGCTGTGAAGCAGCAGCGCATTCTGGAGGCCGAGGGCGAGGCACAGGCCATCCTGGCCGTGCAGAAAGCCAACGCCGACGCCATCCGCCTGCTGAACGAGGCCATGCCCAGCGATAAGGTGCTGGCCCTGCGCAGCCTGGAAGCGCTGGCCAAGGTGGCCAACGGCAAGGCCACCAAGATCATCATCCCTTCCGAGCTGCAGAACCTGGGCGGTGTGGTGCCCGCCATCAAGGAGCTCGTCACCGAGCCCCAGAAAGAAGAGTAAACCATGATCTACGATACCCTGAACAACCTTCCCAACTATCTGGGCCTGTGCGAGAGCCTGGACGCCGTGATCGAGTACATCATGGCCCGGGACATTGGCACCCTGCCCATGGGCCGTACCCGCATCGACGACGGCAAGGCCGTGGTGACGGTGAGCCACACCACCCCGCAGGCGGGCGACAAAGCGCCCTTTGTCCGCCACGACGCCCACCTGACGCTGGAGACCGACCTCGAAGGCAGCGAGCTGTTCGAGGTCTCGCTGGGCGAGTTCTCCCCCACCCAGCCCGCCGATGAATCCACGGATACCACCGTGGGGAATGCGGGCACCAGCATCGCCGGGATGCTCTGCGAGGGCCGCTTTGCCCTCTTCCTCGCCGGGGAGCCCTATAAATCCGGCCTGAAGGCCCAGGGCTGCGGCAAACTGAAAAAGGCCGTCTTCACCATGGAGCTGGATGCCGATGAAGAGGCGGAAGGCGAAGAGAGCGCCGAATAAGAGCCTACTACCGCACAAAAAAGAGACTCCACGCAGCGTAGGTTGCGTGGAGTTTTTGTTTCTGGTATCCTGTTGCCAAAGGAGAGTGAAACCATGAACACTTACGTCACCGGCAGCACCATCCGGCAGCTGCGAGAAACCAAACACCTGACCCAAGCCGAGCTGGCTGGCAAACTGGCCGTCAGCGCCAAGGCCATCTCCAAGTGGGAGACGGCCAAAGGCCTGCCCGATATTTCTCTCTTGGAGCCGCTGGCCGCAGCGCTGGGGGTATCGGTGCTGGAACTGATGCAGGGGGAGCCCGTTGTCAACCGCAACCGCTCCGCCAACCTGCTCCGCTCCAAGCTCTATGTCTGCCCGGTCTGCGGCAATGTGCTCCACAGCACCGGGCAGGCCGTCGTGAGCTGCTGCGGAGTCACCCTGCCCGCCCAGAATATCTCCGAGGCTGAGGACGCCGACGAGCACCACCAGCTGACCATTGAGCGGGTAGAGGACGAGCTTTTCGTCACCCTCCACCACCCCATGACGAAGGACCATTACATCTCGTTTCTCGCCTACCTGACGGGCGATAAGCTGCAGCTGGTCAAGCTTTACCCCGAGGGCGACGCCACGGCCCGCTTCCCCATGCGGGGCGCGGGAGTGCTGTACTTTTACTGCAACCGCCACGGCCTCATGAAAGCCCCGGATTTCCGCTCCGCCACCCAGCGCACAGCGCCCCAGAAGATCCACCTGCGAGAGCCAAACGAAGGCGACCGGGAGCAGGTGATGGCCTACCGGGAAGAGTTTCTCGCCCTCGGCTCCCGGATGGACGGCACCTCGGCGCTGGACCAATACGCCGATTTTGACGCATGGCTGGCCGCTATCCGTAACCTGAAAGACCCGGCCACCACCCCTGCGGGCCTTGTCCCCGCCACCCAGTATCTGGCGCTGGACGAACAGGAGCATCTGGTGGGCATGACCAACCTGCGCCACCACCTCAACGATTATCTGCTGGCCTACGGCGGGCACATCGGCTACAGCGTCCTGCCCTCCCAGCGGCAGAACGGCTACGCCACCCAGATGCTGCATCTGACGCTGGAAAAGGCCAAAGAGCGGGGCATTGCCAAGGTGCGCATCTGCTGCGACCGCTACAACGCTGCCTCCGCCAAGACCATCCGCGCCAACGGCGGCGTGCTGGAGGACGAACTGTTCGATTCCTCCGATGGGACGCTGACGCAGCGGTACTGGATACAGAACGCATAAAGAGAACCCTCTCCGTCACGGCTCACGCCGTGCCACCTCTCCCGAAGGGCGAGGTCATGCTGCCTCTAACCGAAGCGCTGCATGAGCTCCCCCATTGGGGGAGCTGACATTGCGAAGCAATGACTGAGAGGGTTCTTTTCCGAGTCACCCCAGATGGAACAGATCGATCAGCACGACCATGGCAAGGCCATAGTACACCACCACGGCCACCAGATCGTTGATGGTGGTGATGAGGGGGCCGGAAGCCACGGCGGGGTCGATGTGGATCTTGTGGAAGATCATGGGGATGATGGTACCCACCAGGCTGGAAATGACCATGGCCACCACCAGAGAGACACCCACGCAGCCGGAAAGCAGGAACGCCTGCCCCCAGGCATAGGCTTTGAAGAAGTGGATGTAGCAGCCCAGAAAGCCCAGCGCCATCACGGCCAGCAGGGCACCGTTCACAAGGCCCACCCGCATCTCTTTCCAGAGCAGATGCAGCTTTTTGGCCGTGGTCAGGTTCTCGTCCACCAGCACCCGGATGGTGACGGCCAGCGACTGGGTGCCTACGTTGCCCGCCATATCCAGCACCATGGACTGGAAACAGATGACGATGGGCAGCACCGCCACCACCGACTCGAACGCGCCGACGACGGAGGAGACGAGCATCCCCAGAAACAGCAGGGCCACCAGCCAGGGCAGGCGCTTTTTCACGCTCTGGAACACGCCTTCGTTCAGGTCCTCCTCGCTGGTCAAACCGCCGAGTTTTGCGTAATCGTCGCCCATCTCGTTGTCCACCAGCTCGACCACGTCCGCCGAGGTGATGATGCCCAGCAGCCTGCCGTTCTTATCCACAACGGGAAGGCTGCGCTCGGCGTAGTCCACGATGCGGTCGATGCAGTCGCTGATCTTCTCATGGTCGGTGATGGTGGGGTAGGAACGGACGATGAGCTTTTCCAGCGGCTCATCCGCCCGGGCAATGATGAGGTCTTTCAGGTCGATGGCACCGTAGAAGTGCTCGTTTTCGTCCACGACATAAAGGGTGGAGATGTTGTCGTTCTCGCCTGCCTGCTTCACCAGCTCGCTCATGGCCTGCCGCACGCTCATATCGCTGCGGATGCAGATGTAGTTGGTGGTCATGCAGCTGCCGATCTCGTCGTCCGGGTAGGACAGCAGCATCTTCACGTCGTCGGCGGCGTCCTTGTCCAGCTGGTGGACGATCTTGGCCTTATCCTCTTCCTCCAGATCGTCCAGTGCGTCCACGGCATCGTCCGAGTCCATGTGGGAGACGACGCTGGCCGCCTTCTCGGAGGGCAGCTCCTTCAGGTAGGGCTCCGCGTCATCCAGATAGGAGAAGATCTCGGCCACCTGATCCACGCCCAGGATCGCGTAAAGCTTCTGCCGCTCGGCGGCGGTCAGGCCCGCCAGCGCATCGGCAATATCGTTCTCGTGGTAATCGGACAGCCGCTCGGCCATTTCGGCTTCGGGCAGGCCGCTGTGGATGATATCCAAGATCTCCTGTACATAGTTTTTCTGCATGGGTCTTCACCTCCTGTTTTAGCCTTGCCATGATACTACATCCGGCCGGATTTTTCAAGCCATTTTACAAAACCTTTACCAAATCCTAACCGCGAACCAAACTGCCAAAAGAGCTTTGCTTTTTTGCGGAAAATGGCGTATACTGGAAGCATCTCATTCTGCTGAAAAAGGAGTGCACCGCAATGCAGGCAACCATCCAAAACGAATTTCTGACCCTGACCGTGGACACCCACGGAGCCGAGGCCGTCAGCCTGAAAAACGCCGCCGGAGAAGAGCTGCTCTGGCAGGCCGACCCCGCCGTCTGGAAGCGCCACGCCCCCATCCTCTTTCCGTGGACGGGCAAGCTGGTGGGCGGCAGCTTTACCCACCGCGGCAAGAGCTACCCCGGCGGCCAGCACGGCTTTGCGCGGGACCTGGAGCACACCCTGCTCTCGGCCGATGGCGACACCCTCCGGCTGGAGCTGCGCAGCACCCCGGAGCTGAAGGCCGAGCGTTTCCCCTTTGATTTCGTCCTCACCAGCACCTTCCGGCTGGAGGGACGCACCCTCCGTCACACCCTCACCGTACAAAACCCCGCCGACGCGGCGGAGGAGCTGCGCTTCGGCATCGGCTACCACCCGGCCTTCCGCATCCCGTTTGACGGCCACCACACCACCGAGGATTACGAATTCCGCTTTGACCAGCCGGAAAGCCCTGTCATCCTGGACTGCCGCCCCCATGGCCTGCTCAACGGCAAAAGCTACTACCAGTGGAAGAACGCGCAGGCCGTCCCGCTGACGGACGAGCTGTTTGCCCACGACAGCTTCTGCATGGCGGGCCTGCGCAGCAAGACCGTGGGTATCTACGAGAAGGACACCGGCCGCTCCATCGTCTGCAACGTAGAGGGCTACCCCTACACCCTGATCTGGTCGGCCCCGGCAAAGCCCGTCCGCTTTGTCTGCATCGAGCCGTGGCAGTCCCTGCCCGCCGCCGAGGCCGACGGCCCGGAGTGGAACGACCGCGCTGCGGCCGCCTGCCTGAAGCCGGGCGAACAGTGGGCAACCACTTTGAGCACGACGTTTGAGCGCTGAAAAAGCAAAGGCCATCGGCAATGCCGATGGCCTTTGCTTTTTCTGTTACAGTGCCTGAATGGCTGCCTTGATGCGGGCAGCGGCCTCCTTGGTCTTTTCGGCGTCGCCGAAGGCGGTGAGGCGGAAATAGCCCTCGCCGCACTCACCGAAGCCCACGCCCGGGGTGCCCACCACGGCGCAGGTGTTCAGCAGCCAGTCGAAGAACTCCCAGCTCTTCATGCCGCCGGGGCAGCGCAGCCAGATGTAGGGGCTGTTCTTGCCGCCGCAGTACCACACGCCGCACTC
>RKCM01000180.1 GCA_014858325.1 Oscillospiraceae bacterium
CTGCCCCGCTCTCGCCCGTTTGCACTGTCCGGGCTCACTGCAGATGCGCTGTGCAGGTTCTCTTCCGCCTCATCGGTTTGATTGCATTATACACTTTATTCGTGTAAAGTCAAGAGGTTTTTGCAAAATTCTGTCCGCAGAAATTTTCACGTTGTTTCAGTTCAGGTTGAGCTTCTTTTTCATCAGCAGGGCGGTCAGGGCAAAATACGCTGCGCCGAACGCTGCCGTGACGGCAAAGGCGCTCCCGAAAAAGATGGCCATGCTCTGGTTTGCCACTTCGCTCACGATGGTGCTGCCGTCCGGGCCCATAAAGATGCGCATCACGCTGCCCGAGTTCAGCAGGTTTTCCACCCAGCTCTGCGCCCAGCACATCAGAAAGAACGCCGCCACCGACGCAATGCCGTTGTGGGCCCGGAACAGGTGGCCCACCGTACAGGCAGCGTAGATGCAGAGGATGGTGCACAGCACCCTGGCATAGCACAGGAGCGCCGCCCAGAGCATCCCCCACAGCACCTGCCCCTGAAAAGCGTTGCGCAGCGCCGCCCACTCGGCCCAGAGGTCGTGCAGATCGAGCTGGGCGAAGTCCACGCCGATGCAGAATATAATGACGAGGGAAACCACCCCCACCACGGCGCTGGCCAGCAGCCAGACGGCGCTGGAAAGCAGTTTGGAGGCCACCAGCTGGCTCTCCGTCACGGGCAGGGTGTGCATCAGGTAGCCCTCCCGGCCCAACAGATTTTTGGTGAAGCGCTGGATGACCGTCACAATGGTGACGACGACCAGCGCCATGGCCAGCAGCGAATAGACGGTGGTGCCGATGCCAAAGGCATAGCGGTACACCGCAAAATCCTCGGTGCGGAACGAAATACCGATGAGACCCGCCGCCGCCAGCAGGGCCAGATAAATGGCGCCGTAGGTACGCGCCGTGGCCTTGAATTCATATTTCAGCAATTTTGTCAGCATTTGAATACCTCCCGGAAATATTCGTCCACACTCTTGCCCTCGGTCTCCCGGATCTCGTCCACAGTACGGTGGGCAAAGATGCGGCCCTCCTTGAGGAAGATGGCCTCGTCCAGCGCCGGCTCGATGTCCTCGATGAGGTGGGTGGAGATCACCACAGTGGCGTTCTCGCTGTAATTGGAGAGGATGGTGTGGAGGATGTAGTCCCGCGCCGCCGGGTCCACGCCGCCGATGGGTTCGTCCAGCAGGTAGAGCCGGGCATTGCGGCTCATGGCCAGGATGAGCTGCACTTTCTCCTTATTGCCTTTGGAGAGGGTCTTCAGGGGTGCTTTGGGGTCCAGCTCCAGCCGGGTCAGCATCTCGTGGGCCTTGGCGGGGTCAAAATCCGCGTAGAAATCCTGAAACAGCTCCACCAGCTGCTCCACCCGCATCCAGTCGGGCAGCCAGGCGGCATCCGGCAGGTAGGACACCACCTTTTTGGTGTCCGGGCCCGGGGCGTTGCCCGCGATGGTGATGCTGCCCTCGGTGGGCTGCAGCAGGCCGTTGGCCAGCTTCATCAGGGTGGTCTTGCCGCTGCCGTTGGGGCCCAGCAGACCCACGATCTTGCCCTCGCCCAGCTGCAGCTCCACATGGTCCAGGGCCAGCTTGCCGCCGTAGCGCTTGGTCAGCCCCGTGCACTGTAATAATTCGCTCATACGTTCTCCTTCCCTTCGTCCCAATGCTCCAGCAGGGCGGCGGCCTGCGCCGGGTCGTACCCGATGCCCCGCATCCGTGCCAGAAATTCTGCCGCGATCTCCCGGGCCGTGGCCGCCCGCAGTTCTTCGATCAATGCCGTATCCTCCGTGACATAGCGGCCCGCCGTGCGCTCGGTGCGCACCAGGCCCTCGGTTTCTAGCTGGGCCAGCGCCCGCTGCATGGTGTTGGGGTTCACCCCGGCTGCGGCGGCAAGGTCGCGCACCGAATCCAGGTGCCCCCCGGGCGGATAGCTCCCCGCCAGGATCTTCGCTTTGAGCCGTTCCACCAGCTGGGCGTAGATCGGGCGGCCGGAGTCAAACTGCTCTGCCATTTTCTCATCTCCTCTTTGTGTCGCTGTACTAAGTGCCTAATACAATAATACTCATTTTTCGGATTGTGTCAAGCCCATCCTACAATTTTTCTGCAAAAAAATTGCCCTCTTTTCCACGATACGCACTGGGCAGGTGGAAAAGAGGGCGATGCATCTGATTTTTCAGGGTTCTTCGGCCGTCTGGGAGGGCTTTGCCAGATCGCGGCCAAAGTAGAGGCTCACCTCACCGATCTTCTTTTTGCGGAGCAGGAACGCCGCCGGGAGGACGTAGATGAAGACGGAGAAGAGCATGGTGGGGTCATAGCTGCTCACCGCACTGGCCACGGTCTCGGTGCCGTACAGCCCGCCGATGAGGAGGGACGAGGCATCGTTGAGGCCGTGCAGAAAGATCAGCACCCAGAGGTTGCCGGTGCGGAAGTAAAGGGCCGCATACAGCACCCCCAGCGAGGCGGCAAAGATGCACTGCATCAGCACGCCGAAAGGAGCGCTGGACAGGAGATTGGTCAGATGCGCTCCGCCGAAGAAGAGGCCGGACAGGACGCAGGCTTTCCAGATGCCGCTGCGGCTGGCTCCAAAATGCTCCAGCAGGGTCTGGGCGATGACGCCCCGGAACAAAAGCTCCTCCGCCAGACCGATGGTGAGCATGGCTGCAAAGTACCAGAAGATCTGCGTCCCCGTCCGCATGGGCTTGTCGTCCGGGCGGCCAAACATCAGCTTGGCGTAGAGGTTATAGCAGATGAGGCCCAGCGGGTACATCCCCACCAGCAGGCCGTTGAAAAAGCCACTGCCCCGGCGGCGCACAAGGCTCAGCCTGCCGGTCTTTTTCAAAACCAGCACCGCCACCCCAACGCCGAACAGCTCTTGCAGAACCGTCAAGAAATAATCGTCCAGCCGGGAGATGTCCACCCCCAGAAAAACCAGCGCGTACAGCAGCGCCAGCGGCCCCACCATGATGAGGGCGAGAAAAAGCACTTCGGTCAGCAGGCAGTACCCCAGTGGGTGCGCCGTGCGCAGGCGTTGGAACATAAAAGGAGCCTCCTTTGGTTTCAGTAGTTCTATTGTACCATAGCTTGTCCAAAAACAAAAGAGCGGGGCTGCAACAAGAAAAGACCAGCACACAAAACGTGTACTGGTCTTTTCAGTCGGAGCAGCGGGATTTGAACCCACGGCCTCCTCGTCCCGAACGAGGCGCGCTACCAACTGCGCTATGCCCCGAAAATGCCGCAGCTTATTCGGCTGCGGCTTTGGTTGGGGATGAGAGAATCGAACTCCCACAAGTAGAGTCAGAGTCTACCGCACTACCACTATGCAAATCCCCAATATTCGGTTTTGTCGCTTGGCGTTTCCACCGCTGACAAGGGATATTATACTACAGCGGGGATATTTTGTCAACCGTTTTTTCGATTTTTTTACATGGACTTTTTTGGTCTGTTTTTCTTGACACCCGCCCCGATTGGGAATACTCTTATAGTAGTTGATGATTCCCCGCGCGTGCGGGTAAAATGAGAGGAAACGAGGGAATACGAATATGAAAAAACGTGTCGGCATCCTGACCTCCGGCGGCGACTGTCCGGGCCTGAACGCTACCATCCGCGGCGTGGCAAAAGCCCTGTACGCCCGCATGGGCGACAACGTAGAGATCGTGGGCATCCTGAACGGGTACCACGGCCTCATCACCGGGGACTACAAGGAGATGAAGCAGGACGATTTCCGGGGCATCCTGACGCTGGGCGGCACCATTCTGGGCACCAAGCGCACCCCCTTCAAGATGATGCGGGTGGTGGAAGACGACAACGTGGACAAGGTGGCCGCCATGAAAAAGACCTACAAGGAAGCCCGGCTGGACTGCCTGCTCTGCCTGGGTGGCAACGGCACCCACAAAACGGCCAACCTGCTGGCACAGGAGGGCCTGAACATCATCGGCCTGCCCAAGACCATCGACAACGACATCTATGGCACCGACGTCACCTTCGGCTTCCACACGGCTGTGGACATTGCCACCGACGTCATCGACCGCATCCACACCACCGCCGGCAGCCACAGCCGGGTGATGTGCATTGAGATCATGGGCAACAAGGCCGGCTGGCTTACCCTCTACTCCGGCATTGCAGGCGGCGCAGACATCATCCTCATCCCCGAGCGCCCCTACGACATCGACCGGGTCTGCGAGGCCGTGGAGCGCCGGGCAAAGCGGGGTTCCAACTTCTCCATCCTGGCCGTGGCCGAAGGCGCCTACAACTGCGAGGAAGCCAAGATGAAGCGGAAGGAGTGGCTGGCCAAGCGCGCGGAGGCGGGCTACGGCACCACCGCCACCAACCGCATCGCCGCCGCCATTGAGAAGAAGACCGGCATGGAGACCCGTGTGTGCATCCCGGGCCACATGCAGCGGGGCGGCAGCCCCAGCGCCTACGACCGCGTGCTGGCCACCGAGTTTGGCAGCTATGCCGCCAAGCTGGTGGAGATCGAGCGGTACGGCGTCACCGTGGCCATGCTCAACGGCCATGTCACCGCCAACCGTCTGGCCGACATTGCCGGCAAGGCCCGCAACGTCCCCGACAGCTGCGAGCTGCTGACGGTGGCACGGCGGATGGGCATCAGCATGGGCTGATCTTCCAAATAGATCAAATAGACAAAAGGGCGTCCCGGCTTATCTGCCGGGACGCCCTTTCTGATACGAGGATATTACGGAGAGTTACTTATTCTTGTACATTTCCTCGTAGTACTTCTGGTAGTTGCCGCTGGTGATGTGCTCCATCCACTCCTCGTGGTTGAGGTACCAGTCGATGGTGAGGACGATGCCCTTCTCAAAGGGAGTCTCGGGGTACCAGCCCAGATCGTTTTTGATCTTGGTGGGGTCGATGCCGTAGCGGCGGTCGTGGCCCAGACGGTCGGCAACGTGCTTGATGAGGTCCTCGCTGATGCCGTCGTCCTGCAGGCGGTCGTGGAGCTGGGCAATGATGGTCTTGACGATGAAGATGTTGGGGCGCTCGTTGTGGCCGCCCACGTTGTACACCTCGCCGATCTTGCCGCCGTTGGCCACCATATCAATGGCCTTGCAGTGATCCTCCACGTACAGCCAGTCACGGATCTGCATACCGTCGCCGTAGACGGGCAGCTCCTTGTGATGCTTGACGTTGTTGATCATCAGGGGGATCAGCTTCTCGGGGAACTGGTAGGGGCCGTAGTTGTTGGAGCAGCGGGTGATGTTGACGGGCATCCCGTAGGTATCGTGGAATGCCATAACGAACATGTCGGCGCTGGCCTTGGAGGAGGAGTAGGGGCTGTGGGGGCACAGCGGGGTGGTCTCCATGAAGAAGCCGTCGGCACCCAGAGCGCCGTAGACCTCATCGGTGGAGACCTGCAGGTACTTCTTGCCTTCTTTCCAGGTCTTGGCATCGGCATCGTACCAGGCTTCCTTGGCGCGCTGCAGCAGGTTCACGGTGCCCATGACGTTGCTCTGGACAAAGATCTCGGGGTTCTTGATGGAACGGTCCACATGGCTCTCAGCGGCAAAGTTGATGACATAATCGAAATCATACTTTGCAAACAGGCTTTCCACCAGCTCCTTGTCGCAGATGTCGCCCTGCACGAACACATGGCGGGGGTCGCCCTCCACGTCCTTCAGGTTCTCCAGATTGCCCGCATAGGTCAGCTTATCCAGGTTGACCAGCAGGATCTCGGGGTACTTCTTGAGCATATAGTG
>RKCM01000033.1 GCA_014858325.1 Oscillospiraceae bacterium
TCGGCACCGAGGAGGCAAACTTTGCCCGCACCATCGACGCCGGCATGAACATCCTGAACAACATGATCGACGGTCTGGAGAAGGCACACCAGCACCTGCTGAAGGGCCTGGACGTCTTCAAGCTGAACGATACCTTCGGCTTCCCCCTCGATCTGACCAAGGAGATCGCAGCCGAGCAGGGCATTGAGATCGACGAGGACGGCTTCCACGCAGAGATGAAGAAGCAGAAGGAGCGCGCCCGTGCCGAGCGCCTCAAGAAGAACATCTCCGGCTGGAGCGAGGATCTGTTCGGCGGGCTGAGCACTGAGCCCACCGAGTTCGTGGGCTACGACACCCTCAAGAGCGACAGCGTGGTGGTGGCCCTGAGCGACGAGGAGGCCCTGACCGACGCCATCGCCACCGA
This sequence comes from Oscillospiraceae bacterium, assembly GCA_014858325.1. Lineage (GTDB taxonomy): Bacteria > Bacillota > Clostridia > Oscillospirales > Ruminococcaceae > Faecalibacterium. The sequence continues at coordinate 404 of RKCM01000033.1, forward strand.
CGAAGAGGCCAAGGACGGCGTGTTGGTGGTGCTGGATAAGACCCCGTTCTACGCCGAGATGGGCGGCCAGGCTGCCGACCACGGCATGATCAGCGGCGCCGAGTGCAGCCTGCGGGTGCTGGACGTGAAGAAGACCCCCAAGGGCTACTACGTCCACACCTGTGTGCTGGAGAGCGGCATCGTGAAGGTGGGCGACCACCTGACCGCTCGGGTGGATAAGGACTACCGCATGGCCATTGCCCGCAACCACACCGCAACCCACCTGCTGCAGGCAGCCCTGCGCGAGGTGCTGGGCGACCACGTTCATCAGGCAGGCTCCTATCAGGATGCCGAGATCACCCATTTCGACTTCACCCACTTCAGCGCTGTGACCCCCGAGGAGCTGGCCCGTGTGCAGAAGATCGTCAACGATAAGATCTTTGAGTCCATGGACGTTACCGTCAAGGAAATGGACATCGACGAAGCCAAGAAGCTGGGCGCCATGGCTCTGTTTGGCGAGAAGTACGGCAAGGTGGTCCGCGTTGTAGACATCGAGGGCTGGTCCACCGAGTTCTGCGGCGGCACCCATGTGAAGAACACCGCTCAGATCGGCGGCTTCAAGATCGTCAGCGAGAGCTCTGTGGCCGCCGGCATCCGCCGCATCGAGGCCGTCACCGGCCGCAACCTGCTGATCCGCGCCAACCTGCAGGAGGCCATGCTGCACAATGTGGCCAATACCCTGAAGGCCAACAACGTCACCGGCCTGCCCCTGCGCGCCGAGGCCGTGATGGCAGAGAACAAGGCCATGGCCAAGGAGCTGGAGGAGCTGAAGGCAAAGATCGCAGCCTCCAAGGTGAACGACCTGTTCGATAACGCCGAGGAAGTGGGCGGCGTAAAGATCGCCTCCGCTTACTTCACCGGCACCTCCGGCGACACCCTGCGCGGCATGTGCGATTCCATCCGGGATAAGGCCGTCAACCCCTGCGTGGCTGTGCTGGTGGGCAAGGCCGAGGATAAGATCACCATGGCCGTCACCGTCAACAAGCTGGCACAGGAAAAGGGCCTGAAGGCCGGTGTCCTCGTCAAGGAGCTGTCTGCCATTGCAGGCGGCAAGGGCGGCGGCAAGCCCGATTTTGCCATGGCCGGCCTGAAGGACGAGACCAAGATCGACGAGGCTCTGGCTGCCGTCAAGGGCATCGTGGAAAAGCAGCTGGGCTAAAAACCCTCTCAGCCAATGCTTCGCATTGCCAGCTCCCCCGGAGGGGGAGCCCTTGGCAATCGCGGGAAAGCATCGCGCTTTTCCGAAAACAGTAGGATCGAGTGCCTCAAGGTGGGGCATCCAAAAAATCGAAAGGAGCAATTTCCATGGACGATTGTCTGTTTTGTATGATCGCGGCGGGCAAGATCCCCTCGAAGAAGCTCTACGAGGATGAGCAGGTCGTTGCGTTCTACGACATCAACCCGCAGGCGAAGGTGCACTTTCTGGTCATCCCGAAAACGCACATCGCCTCGGCAGCTGCCCTGACGGAACAGGACGGTGCTCTGCTGGGCCATATCTTTGCCGTCATCGCCAAGCTGGCCAAGGAGCAGGGCCTCGAAAATGGCTACCGCGTCGTCTCCAATGTGGGCGAGGACGCAGGCCAGACCGTGAAGCACCTGCACTTCCATGTGCTGGGCGGCGAAAAGCTGCCCGTTTGAAACGGAAAGGGAGGAAATTGGAAATGGCAAACACCTATACTCTGCACGTTGCAGGCTTGACCCGTGAGCTGACCATCTGCAAGGTGAACGACCACATGGACATTGCCGCCTTCATCATGCTGGGCGACGCGGAGCTGACCGTGGCGGCCGCCACCGAGCTGCTGAAGAAGTGCCCGGAGTTCGACATCCTGCTCACCGCCGAGGCCAAGGGCATCCCGCTGGCCCACGAGATGAGCCGCCAGAGCGGCAAGCCCTACGTCTGCGCACGCAAGGGCGTGAAGCTCTACATGAAGGACCCCGTCATCGTGGAAGACAAGTCCATCACCACCGAGGGCAAGCAGAAGCTGGTCATCGACCGCTCTGAGCTGGAGAAGATGAGCGGCAAGCGCGTCCTCGTGGTGGACGACGTCATCTCCACCGGCGGCTCTCTGAAGGCGCTGGATACGCTGGCCGAGCAGACCCAGTGCACCATCGTGGGCCAGGCCGCCGTCCTCGCCGAGGGCGACGCCGCCGAGCGCAAGGACATCCTCTTCCTGGAGCAGCTGCCGCTGTTCCTGCACTGAGCGTAAAATAATAGGCAGAACGCCCGCCCGGGCGTGAAAAAGCCGCTGACAACGAGAGCTGTCGGCGGCTTTCTGCTTTCCAAACCCCATAGAATATGATAAAATAGAACCAATTGGATCAAGAAGGAGGCCGTTCCTTGGCAACCGAAACGAAACTCCGGCAGCTGGCGGACAGCGGCTGCCCGGTCTATTATTTTTACTCCAGCGAGCGCTACCTGGTCCGGCAGGCAGTGGCGGCGGCTGCCCGTGTGCTGGCAGCGGGGGAGGACGAGGAAACCACCGTGCTGGACGGCGCGGCCCCGGGCATCGAGCCGCTCATCATGGCGGCGGGCACCATCTCGTTTTTTGGCACCCGGCGCGTAGTGGTGCTGCCCGAGGTGGACCCGGGCGCTTACAGCGATAAAGATCTGGACGAGCTCTGCGAGACGCTGGGCAGTTTGGAAAACGCCGTGGTGGTGCTGGGCAGCGTCTTTGAGTCGGAGCGCGGCAAGCTCAAGCTGGGCAAGCGGGCGCAAAAGCTGATCAAGGCCTGCCAGAAGCTGGGCTATGCCGAAGAACGGGCCAAACCCAAGCCCTATGAGCTGAAAACGATGATGATCGAGCGGGCCAGAGCGCAGGATACCACCCTGCCCGAGGGCGCTGCGGCAGCGCTGCTGGAGCGCTGCGGCGAGGACCCGTTTTTGCTGGAAAACGAGGTGGACAAGCTCTGCGCCCTCTCGGGCTACCAGACCATTTCGGCCTCCATGGTGGCGGAGATGAGCACCGTGAGCCTGGAAGCCGACGTGTTTGAGATGATCCGCATGATCACCGCCAAAAACGCGACGGGCGCGTGCAAAAAGCTGCAGACCCTGCTGCGGCTGCAGCAGGAGCCCATTGCCATCACAGCCGCCATGATCGGCAGCTATGTGGATTTGTACCGCGTCAAGCTGGGGGCAGCAAAGCGGAAAAGCTACAGCACCGTGTTCAAGGAGTTTGGCTACCGGGGCAGCGACTACCGGCTCAAGCGCTCGGCGGAGACGGCGGCGCACTATACGCTGGCCCAGCTGGAAGCCTGCCTGCAGGTACTGCTGGACCTGGACAAATGTTTGAAGAGCCAGCCTGTGGACGACGAGGTGCTGCTGGAAGCAGCCCTCTGCCGCCTGGCGCTGGCGGGGAGCGGCCGATGAACGAGAAAAATTTTGTCCACACCAGCCGGGTGCTGATCGTGGAAGGAAAATACGATGCAGCGCGTCTTTCACACCTGACGGATGCGATGATCCTGCTGACGGACGGCTTTGCCGTCTACAAGGATAAAAAACGCCAGCAGCTGTTCAAGGCACTGGGACGGAAAAACGGCCTCATCCTGCTGACGGATTCCGACGCGGCGGGCTTCCGCATCCGCACCTACATCACCAATCTGGTGGGGGAACAAAACGTCGTGCAGGCCTATGTCCCGGCCATCCACGGCAAGGAGAAGCGGAAGCCCCAGCCCGGCAAAGAGGGCCTGCTGGGGGTGGAAGGGGTGGACGATGCGCTGGTGGTCAAGGCACTGCGGGATGCGCTGGGCCCCGAGGCAGACGCCGCCGCCCCCCGCCCGGCCGGGCGGCAGATCACTTACACCGATCTGTATGAGTGGGGGCTTTCCGGCACGGCGGGCAGCGCCGAGCGGAAGACAAAGCTCCTGTGCGCCCTCGGCCTGCCGCCCCGCCTCTCCAAAAAGGAGCTGGTGGAGGCGCTGAACCGACTGTACACCTTTGAGCAGGTGGATGCCCTGCAGGCCGAGGTGCTGCAGGCGGAGCCGACCATCCGGGCCGCCATCTTCGATCTGGACGGCACGCTGCTGGACTCCATGGACGTATGGAGCCGCATCGACGTGGAGTTTCTGGCCAGGCGGGGGCTGGCACTCCCGCCGGACTACACCGAGGCGGTGGCCTCCCGCAGCTTTGTGGAGTCGGCCAAGTATACCATCGCACGGTTCGGCTTCCCGGACAGCGTGGAGGAGATCATGGCCGAGTGGACCGAGATGGCCCGGGAGGAGTATGCCGAGCGCATCGGGCTGCTGCCGGGCGCGAAGAAAACGCTGCTGCGGCTGAAGCAGCAGGGCCTCAAGCTGGGCGTGGCAACGGCCTCGCAGGAGGCGATGTTCCGGCCCTGCCTTGCGCGCAACGGCATTCTGGACTGGTTTGACGCCATCTGCTCGGTGGACGAGGTGGGAAAGGGCAAGAACAGCCCCGACGTCTTCCTCCGCACCGCCGAAAAGCTGGGCGTGGCCCCGGAGGAGTGCGTGGTTTTTGACGATGTGCTCCCGGCGGTGCGGAGCGCCAAGCAGGCGGGGATGAAGGTCTGCGCCGTGTACGAGAAGCACTCCGCCCACAGCCGGGCCGAGATGGAGCAGGCGGCGGACTGGTATCTGGAAAAGATCACCGACGCGCCGGAGTTCGGCCCGGCAGCCAAACACTGAAAAAGACAAAAATACGGAGCGGAGGTGCAGCAGGATGGAGAAAAAAGCCGTGAGAGGCGGGTCTCTCCGGGCAAAGGTGACAGGGTGGCTGGGAGCCATCCTGCTGGTGATGTTGCTCTCCATCGGGCTGGCCGCTGCCGTGGGGCGGGGGACGCTGCGGGCTTTTGACGGCCTGCTGGAAGACAACGCCGCCTGCTACACGGTGCAGGAGGCGCTGGCCGCCGAGACCAAAGCCTTTGCGCGGTATGTCCGGGAAAGCTCGCAGGAAAGCGAGGCGGAGTATGCCGCCGCCTGCGCCGCCACGGCGGAGAGTCTGGACGAATTGCCGCTGGACTATGCAGCCATCGGGGAGGACCGCTACGCCCGCACCTGGAACCTGCTGCAGGGCTATGCGGGGTATTGCGTCTACCGGGACGCCTTTTTCCAGATGAGCCCGGCAGCGGACGGGTATGTCCGCGAGATGTACCACGTTATGGCGCTGCAGGATTTCCTCTCGGAGTACGCCCTGCGGCTGACGCAGGCCACGCTGGAACAGCAAAGCGGCGTTTATCGCGCCCGATCCACCCTGCTGGCCCGGATGCCGTGGCTCTATCTGGGGCTGGCGGCAGCGGCGGTGGCGGGGATGCTTTTCCTGC
>RKCM01000073.1 GCA_014858325.1 Oscillospiraceae bacterium
GTGCCCGGCGGCGCGTCGGGCTACTCCGGCGCTTCCGGCTGGCGCCGCGGCACGTCCGCTTACGGCGGCAGCACGGGTTACGGCAGCCGCTCCGGCTACCTGAGCCGGGAGTATAATGCCGGGGAGCGCAGCTCCGGCTTTGGCAGCAGCTATGCGGGCCGGGGCAGCAGCACCACGGGATACGGCGGGCAGGGCAGCGGCTTCGGCGGCTCCCGCCCGGCAGGCGACGGTTATGGCAGCAGCTATGGCCGCCCCGCCGCCCCCAAAGCGCCCGCAAAGCCCATCCAGTTTGCCGGGGCCCCGGCGGCCAGCTCCAGTGCCGGAGGCTCCAAGCACTACGAGCCCGGCGACGTGGTGGAACACAAGGTCTTTGGCCGGGGCACGGTGGTGGCCGTTAAGCCCGCCACCGGCGACCAGATCGTGGAGATCCGCTTTGAGAAGGTCGGCGTCAAAAAGACCATGGCAAACTTTGCACCTTTGACCAAAATTACGGAGGAATGAGATTTATGATGACCGTTCGTTTGATCGCCCACACGCCGGACCCCGAAAGGGTGGTGGCTGCGGCCGCAAAGCTCTGCTACTCCGATTCCCATATCACCGACCTGCTGGACGGTTTGACCGAGGAAAAAACGGCCAAGTTTTTGACGATGCTCAGTGACCTGGGCCACGCCAGCCCCATCGAGCACGCCAGCTTCACCTTTGGCATCGAGGGGGTCAGCCGCACCCTGCTGGCTCAGATCACCCGGCACCGCATCGCGTCCTTCAGCGTCCAGAGCCAGCGGTATGTCCGGCTGGACGATTTTCACTACGTCATCCCGCCGGAGATCGAGGCCATCCCCGAGGCAAAAGCCGCCTTTGTGGAGAGCATGAACGAGGACGCCCGGCGCTACCTTGACCTTGCCCAAAAGCTGGAAGACGGCCACACCGCCCGCCTTATGGCGGAGGGAATGCCCGAAAAGCAGGCCCGGGCCAAGGCCTCCAAGCAGGCCAACGAGGACGCCCGCTTTGTGCTGCCCAATGCCTGCGAGACCAAGATGGTGGTGACCATGAATGCCCGCAGCCTGCAGAACTTTTTCCACCTGCGCTGCTGCGCCCGGGCTCAGTGGGAGATCCGGGCTCTGGCGGAGGAGATGTTCCGGCTGGTGTACCCGGTGGCTCCCCACATCTTTGCCAAGGCGGGCCCGGCCTGCGTGTCCGGCCCCTGCCCGGAGGGCAAAATGTGCTGCGGCCACACCGCCGAGGTCCGTGCCCGATACGCGGCCCTGAAAGGGGAGAGCGAAAATGGCTAAGGGCAGGCTCATCGTCATCGAGGGGCTGGACGGCAGCGGCAAGGCTACCCAGGCAAAGCTGCTGGCGGCCCATCTGGCCCGGCAGGGCCAAAGGGTGAAGGAGATCACCTTCCCCGACTACGCCAGCGATTCCAGCGCCCTTGTCAAGATGTATCTGGCCGGGCGGTTTGGCGAAAAGCCCGACGATGTCAACGCTTACGCCGCCTCCAGCTTTTATGCCGTGGACCGCTACGCCAGCTACAAGACCGATTGGGGGCAGTTCTACGAGGAGGGCGGCGTGATCATTGCCGACCGCTACACCACCTCCAACGCGGTGCACCAGTGCTCGAAGCTCCCGCAGGAAGAGTGGGACGATTTTTTGCAGTGGCTCTTTGATTACGAGTTCCGCCTGCTGGGCCTGCCCGCGCCGGACGAGGTGATCTATCTGCAGGTGGACCCCGCCGTGAGCCAGAAGCTGATGACGGGCCGTTACCACGGCGACGAGAGCAAAAAGGACGTCCACGAGAAAGACGTGGAGTACCTGAACCGAAGCCGCAAGGCGGCGGAGTACTGTGCCGCCCATCTGGGCTGGAAGACCGTCCACTGCACCCGGGATGGGGCGATGCGAAGCATCGAGGACATCCAGCAGGAAGTCCAGACAGTGGCATTGGGCTGACCCTCTCCGTGAGCTCCCCCTTCGGGGGAGCTGGCGAGCGAATGCGAGACGGAGAGGGTCCTTTCATAAAAGAAACCAAAGGAGGCATCCTATTCATGTACCGTTTGATGCAGCCGTCCGATAAAGCGGCGGTAACGGAACTCTGGCAGCGCGAGCGCGGGGTGTCCGCAGAATTTGTGGAAACGGCCATCCGGCGTTTTGCCGGGGAGCAGAACGTCTATGTGGCCGAGGAAAACGATCGGATCGAGGCCGTGGCGCTGGCGGTGCCCGTTACCCTGCAGGGCCGCCCGGGCAACTATCTGTTTGGCCTGTGCGGGCAGGGCAGCCTGATTTTGGCGGGCCTCATCGATACCCTCTGCGCCCAGCAGAAGCTGCGGGGTGAGGGTTTTACCGTGGCCGTGCCCACCAGCCCCGAGCAGACGTCGCTTTTGCAGGAGAAGGGCTTCCATAAGGCCTTTGCCCTCCGCTGCCTGCCCCGGGAGGTGGAGCGCAACCTGTGGAGCCAGGCGGATTTTGACAGTGTAACGGCCAAAAAGCTCTGCGAGCTGCGGGCTCGTTTCTGGCCCGACACCGTGATGCTGACCCCGGAGCAGATGGCTGTGGTGCTGGGCGAATTGTACTCCCGCGGGGCCACCATCGTATCCAGCGAGCGGGCCTACGGCATCTATTTCCGCAAGGAGGATACCCTTTATTTTGTGGAGATGATGGCCGAAGACGACCGCTCCGCCGAGGAACTGATGGAAGCCGCCCGGGAAAAGGAAGTCATCGTGGAAAAAGCCGTCATCACCGTGGGCGCGGCCCAGAACCTCTTTTTGGGCGAGGGTGCCCGGCAGGACTACGGCATGATCCGCTTTGAGGGCGAGCCCTTTGATGTGAGCGAGAGCTATCTGCGGCTGATGATGGAAAATGGCTGAAGGAGTGCGTATGGCACACAAAAATTCCCACAGCGCCCCCCGCAAAAAGGGCGGCGCACTGAAAATTCTGCTGGCAGGGATCGTTCTGCTGGCCCTCGCGGCGGGCGGCGCGGCATTTGCCGCCAAACGCGAGATCGACGGCAGCAACACCCCCGGTGAGCCGGTGAGCGTGAGCATCCGGCAGGGCAGCGGCGTGGCTGCCATCGCAAAGGAGCTGAAAGAGGCCGGCGTGATCCGTTCGGCCTATCTGTTCCGCTGGTACGTCGGCAAACAGGGCGCGGCAGGCAAGCTGCAGTACGGCGAGTTTGAGTTGGCCCCCGGCAGCAGCTACGAGGACCTCATTGCCGCCCTGTCCGTTTACGCCAAGGCCGACAGCGTGCGGCTCACCTTCCCGGAGGGCACCACGGCCCAGGCCATCGCCCAGAAGATGGAGGACGCGGGCCTGTGCAGCGCCGCCGACTTTTTGCAGGAGGCCTGCGAGGGCGATTTCAGCCAGTACACCTTCTGGCAGGATCTCCCGGACGATGCCGACGCCCCCGACCGCTTTTTGAAGTGCGAGGGCTACCTTTTCCCGGACACCTACGAGTTTTTGCGGGACGATACCGTCCACAACTACGTCGCCACTTTCTATGCGCATTTTGACAAGCAGTTCACGGCCGAGATGTACCAGAAGCTGGACGAGCAGGGGATGACCCTGCCGCAGCTCATCACACTGGCGTCCTTCGTGCAGGAGGAAGCGGGCAACGAGCAGGACAACAATGTGGCGCAGGTGTTCCGCAACCGTCTGGCGGAGGGCTCGCCCTACCCGAAGCTGCAGAGCAACGCGTCCAGCTATGTCCAGAGCGACGCGGACAACAACTACCTGTGGAACTGGGTGGCTCCCTACTACGGCGGGTGGGAGAAGATCCCGGAGAACATCCGCGCCGCCTACGATACCTACGCGTGCACCGGCCTGCCCGCAGGCCCCATCTCGAACCCGGGCCTTGCCGCCATTCAGGCGGCGCTGGACCCCCGGTATGACCCTGAGGTGAAGGACTGCTACTTCTTCGTCACCGACCTCGCCGGACACTACTATTACGCCGAGACCTATGCCGCCCACCAGAAAAACTGTGCCGAGGCGGAAAAAGTAAATCAGAGTATCAAAAACTAACCCTCTCAGTCAGCTTCGCTGACAGCTCCCCCGAGGGGGGAGCTCATGGCGGCTTTCAGGAAAAGCTTTATAAAACGATAAGAGGGTTTTACAAAAGAGAGGAATTTAAAATGTTGCAGATCCCGGAACTGCTGGCCCCGGCAGGCGATTTGGAGCGCCTGCGGTACGCCATCAACTACGGGGCAGACGCCGTTTACTGCGGCCTGCCCGAATTTGGGATGCGGTCCGCCCCGGCCAATTTTACGCCGGAGCAGCTGGCGGAGGGCGTCATCTACGCCCACGCCCGGGGCCGCAAGGTCTACCTGACCATGAACACCCTGCCCACCAACGAGGAGGCCGACCGCCTGCCCGAGGCCATCAAGAGTGCCGCGGCTGCCGGGGTGGATGCTTTCATCGTGGCCGACCTGGGCGTGCTGGACGCCTGCAAGACCTTTGCGCCCGACATCGACGTGCATCTCTCCACCCAGACGGGCATCACCAACTGGGCTGCTGCCCGCGCCGCCTACAAGATGGGTGCCAAGCGTGTGGTGCTGGCCCGGGAGATGACCCTGCAGGACATTGCTACCCTGCGCGATAAAACGCCCCCGGAGCTGGAGATCGAAGCCTTTGTACACGGCGCCATGTGCATGAGCGTCTCGGGCCGGTGCCTGCTGTCCAACTACATGGCGGGCCGGGACGCCAACCGGGGCCAGTGCGCCCAGCCCTGCCGCTGGAAATACTATCTCAGCGAGGAGACCCGCCCCGGCACCCTCTATGAGATCGGCGAAAACAAGGATGGCAGCTACATCCTCAACGCCAACGATCTGTGCACCGCCCCCTTCCTGGACCTCATCTGCAAGGCGGGCGTGGACAGCCTGAAGATCGAGGGCCGGGCCAAGACCTTCTACTACGTTGCCAGCGTCACGGCGGCCTACCGCAAAGCGCTGGACCAGTACCTTGCCGACCCCCTCAACGACAACTTTGAGCTGCCCGAGGCCGTGCTGGAGGAGCTGACCCGCACCAGCCACCGCCACTACTCGCCCGGCTTCTACTTTGGCCGCGAGCAGGCCAAGCAGGCCACCGACAGTGCCACCTACATCCGCGAGTGGGAGTTCGTGGGCACCGTGGACGGCTGGGAAAACGGCGTGGCCTCCTGCCAGCAGCGGGGCAAATGGTGTCTGGGCGATACCCTGGAAGCCCTCTGCCCGGACGGCCGCAGCCTGCCGCTGACCCCCGCGTGGATCAAAAACGAGGCAGGGGAGAGCGTGGAGTCCACCCCCCACGCCATGGAAAAATACACCATCCCCACCCCTGAGCTGCCGCCCATGAGCCTGCTGCGGAAAAAAGTGTAAGCGCACCACCAAACACACGAAAATGCAAAAGCCCTCTCCGTTTTTGGAGAGGGCTTTCTGTTTTACAGCGTGTACAGGATGTTTTTCACCTGACGAATCGTCTCTTCATCCGTCTGCCAGACCTCGAACTCCGAAAAGCCGGGCAGGCCCATGGGCACGCCCTCGCGGCGGAAGGTCATCCGGCTGTCGAGGACTTTTTTGCCCGAGAGGTGGAAGGCGTGGGCCCCTGTTGCAGCGGCCAGCGCCGGGAGGTTTTGCGGGGTGACGCCCGCACCCACCAAAATTTCAATGTCCGTTCCGG
>RKCM01000125.1 GCA_014858325.1 Oscillospiraceae bacterium
TGGATGCAGCCGAGTCTGCGGGGCCCGCTGTTTTTTTCTTGAGCAGTGTCAGGGTAATGCTGGCCGTCAGCAATGCCGCCAGTACGCAGATGACGCAGACCAATACGGCCTGCTTCTGCATGGGGCTCATGGATTCTTTTTCCGAACGTGTATTCCGATTCATATTGTTTTCCACCTGCTTGTCAAAATTCCGCCGTGCCGAGCAGCTGATCCGTCAACTCTTTGCAGCTTTCCACCAGCAGCTTCGGGTGGAAGGGCTCCAGCTCTTCCCGGCTGCCATAGCCATACAGCACACCGGCTGCATCCAGCCCGCAATTGGCTGCCCCCTGCAGATCGTCGCTGCGGTCACCCACCATCAGCACCCGCTTGCCCTGCAGGGCCGGCTGGCTGAGGACGTGGCGGATCACATCGGTCTTGGTGTCGCGGCTCTCATCCATCGATGCACCGCCGATGAAAGCAAAGTATCCGGCAATGCCCTGCTCTTCGAGAATAGGCGTCACCACCTCCGTCGGCTTGCAGGTAGCTGTGCAGAGGGTGAACCCTGCATCCTTCAAGCGGCGCAGCATTTCCGGCACACCGGGGTAAACACCGCCCTCATGGCTGCCTTTTTCGTGATAGATCATCCGATAGCGCTCCATCGCCTCTTCGATCTTCGCCGGATCGGAAAAATGCTCGGCAAAGCTCTTGCGCAGCGGCGGGCCGATATACCGCCGAAGGTTCACGTTGGTCAAATCCACGCCCATATCGCGGAAGACCATTTCCAATGTATTCAGAATGCCGGGGGCGGAATCAATGAGCGTTCCGTCCACGTCGAACAAGATCGCGTCGTAGTGCGGCAAGGTCGTTTCCCCTTTCTCTCACTTTGATATACACACTTTATAGTATAGCACAGATTTTCTTTATCAGCAATTCCAACAAATCGTTTTTTCAGTTTTTATGCATTTTGAAAGCAAAAAAGCACCCGCCCAGGCGTCCAGTCCCGGGCGGGTGCAGCATTTTTTCCTGTTTATTCGGCCGCAGCGGGGGTGGTTCCCCCGGTGGAGGGATAATAGAGATTATTGGAGATGAACTCCAGCTTCTCCTTGAGCACCAGCTCCAGATTTGCTACGGCATGGACCATGTTGGTGGCCGAGTCGTTCACTTCCAGCAGCTTGCACAGGTCCAGCTCTTCCATGGACATGGCAGCCTTCATCTTCTGGCTCTCCGCGCAGAGGATGTGGCTCAAAGCCGACTCCTGCAGGGCGATGCTTTCCAGCAGATCGACCACGGCCTGGTCGAGGGACACCCGGGGCAGAGCCGGGCATTCGAGGGTGGTGGGGCAATTGATAACAGCCATAGAACGTTTCATCCTTTCTTTCTATAAAAGGTAGAGCCGCGCATACAGCGCACCCCATTCTATGTTCTGTCCGGCCAAATGTGTCTCCCGCCTTATTGGGTCTTTTGTGTCTTCTCGATGACGTCCCGGTAGCCGCCGGAGCCATACTGGATGCAGCGGTTGATTCGGCTGATGGTCGCGGTGCTGATCTCCACCGCTTTCACGATCTGGTCGTAGGTGCTGCCGCCCAGCAAGAGCTTAGCTGCCTCCAGCCGCTGAGCCATATCGGAGATTTCCTTCACGGTGCACAGGTCCTCAAAAAAGTTGTAGCACTCCTCCCGTGTCTCCAGGCTGAGGATGGCGTCAAAGAGCGCGTCCGTCGTAGGGTTTCTTCTGGGATTTTTTTCAGCCATAGGGCCCTCCTTTGCGGCAAAGCGGGTTGCAGCGTCGCTGTTTTGTTTCGTTCTCTATCACTTTAGCACTGGAAAGTGTAAAAGTCAAGAGCTCCGCCCCTCTTTTTCCCGTTTTTCGTTGGATTCATCTTACGTGGTGTAAAGTTTTATTCATCTCACCTTTGAACAAAAATCGCCCAAAAAATTTCTGGTTCCGCTTACGAAAAATGGCATTGTCTCCTAACTTGCATAAAAAATATTGACAAATTATGAAATGAGGCTTAAATTAGACACGATCTTTTCCCCTTCTGGTTTTCCAGAGAAGATTTGGCAGGTATGCCCTGCCGAAGGGTATAAGAGGGCATCTCGAGAAAAGGAAAGAGGTAACGAGAAAAATGAACACCCTGGTCATCGTTTTGATCGCAGCCGTGTGTCTGTTGGGCGCTTACACGCTCTACGGCCGCTGGCTGGCGAACAAATGGGGCATCGACCCCAATGCCAAAACCCCCGCTGTCGTCCATGAGGACGGCCGCGACTATGTTCCCACCAATGGTTGGACCGTGTTTGCGCACCAGTTCAGCTCCATTGCAGGCGCCGGCCCTGTCACCGGCGCCATTCAGGCTGCCGCATTCGGCTGGCTGCCCGTCCTGCTGTGGGTCCTGATCGGCGGCATCTTCTTCGGTGCTGTCACTGACTTCGGCGCCCTGTATGCTTCCGTTAAAAATGACGGCAAGAGCATGGGTATGCTGATTGAGAAGTACATCGGCAAGACTGGCCGCAAGCTGTTCCTGCTGTTCTGCTGGCTGTTCTGCGGCATCGTCATCGCTGCCTTCGCAGACATGGTCGCCGGTACTTTCAACGCCTACACGGTCGTGGATGGCGTCACTCAGCTGGCCCCCGCCGCACAGACCAACGGTGCCGCCGGCATGGTCTCCATCATGTTCATGGTCTTCGCAGTGGTCTTTGGCCTCATCCAGAAGAAGTTCAACTTCTCCGGCTGGAAAGAGAGCGTCATCAGCATCGTTTTCATTGTGCTGTCCTTCGTCATCGGCGCCAATGTGCCCCTGATCTTCGGCAAGGCCGCTTGGAGCTACATCACCTTTATTTACATCTTCTTCGCCGCCGTCCTGCCCATGTGGCTGCTGAAGCAGCCCCGTGACCACATGACCACCTTTATGTTCGTGGCCATGATCGTCGGCGCTGTGGTCGGCCTGCTGGTGGCCCACCCCACCATGAACCTGCCCGTCTTCACCGGTTTTAACAACGCGAAGCTGGGCACCATGTTCCCCATCCTGTTCGTTACCGTTGCCTGCGGTGCCGTTTCCGGCTTCCACAGCCTGGTTTCTTCCGGCACTTCCTCCAAGACCGTGGAGAACGAGAAGGATATGCTGAAGGTCGGCTATGGTGCCATGGTGCTGGAAAGCCTGCTGGCCGTTCTGGCCCTGTGCGTTGCCGGTGCCGCTGCTGCTGCCGACGGCACCCCCGCCGCAGGCACTCCGTTCCAGATTTTCTCCAACGGCGTTGCCGGTTTCTTTGAGATGTTCGGCGTGCCCGTGTATGCCGCCACCGTCTTTATGACCATGTGCGTTTCCGCTCTGGCACTGACCAGTCTGGACGCTGTGGCCCGCATCGGCCGCATGAGCTTCCAGGAGCTGTTCAGCGTGGATGATATGGAGCACGCCGAGGGCTGGCGCAAGCTGCTGTGCAACGTCTACTTCTCCACCTTCCTGACCCTGGCCTTTGGCTTCCTGCTGACCAAGATCGGCTACGCCAACATCTGGCCTCTGTTTGGTTCCGCCAACCAGCTGCTGAGTGCTCTGGTTCTGGCCACCCTGTGCGTCTTCCTGAAGGTCACCGGCCGCAGCAACAAGATGCTGTTTCCCCCGCTGATCATCATGCTGTGCGTCACCTTCACCGCTCTGGTGCAGCGTCTCATCGCGATGGTCAAGGCCATCAGCAATGCCGCTTCTGTCAGCATTCCTGCCGGTGAGACCACTTGGGGGGCCGTGTTCATTGCCAATGGTCTGCAGCTGATCCTGGCTGTCCTGCTGATCGTTCTGGGCTTGAACATCGTGTTCCACTCCTTCTCTGCTTACAAGAAGGCGGAGCACAACAGCGAGGCAAGAGTCTAACTTCTCCCCTCGCATAACACAACACAAGCAAAGCCCGCTGACGGATGCCGTTCCGTCAGCGGGCTTTTTGCTTGTTGTGTGGCTTTGCTTTTTCAGAGATGTTTTTTCTCCCACTCCTGCAGCACCGCCAGCTGTGTTTCGGTATGGAACCAGTGTTCTCCTTCAGCCAGGATGGTCAGATGTGCCCCGGTCTTTCGGCGAAAGGCCTCCATCTCCTCCCGGGAGGTCAGATTGTCGTCGCCGCCAAACAGTGCCTGTGTCCGGGTGTGCCAACGGAGCGGATGTTCCCGTACCCAGCAGAGATACGGCCAGGAGAGCGTCTCCCCGAATGCCGTCGGGATCTCCCCTGCCTCCTGCAGCTGCGCTTCGGTGACATTCGCCCACTGCATCATTTTGGAGATAAGCGTTTCCATATCCGTCACCGGGGAAACGAAGAGTGCTTTCTTTATGGGCTTGTCCACCAGCGCCAGCATGGCCATCCAGGCCCCGATGCTGGTAGCCCGCAGCGACACCTGCTTCCAGCGGCATTTCGCATATTGATACACCAGCTGCAGCTCCCGCACCACGAACCATGGCAGCAGCTTTTCGGCGCTGTTTTTGCGTTCGCCGTGTTCAGGAAGGTCGATGGCCAGCACCTGATACCCTGCCGGGCAGGCCAGCTGCGCAAAGGGAACGGCTTCTTCTTTACAGCCCATCTTGCCGTGAATGTAGAGGTAAACGTTGGGTCTCTCCTCCCCGCACAACAGCGCCGGGATGCCCGCGATCTGAATCGTCTGTTGTTTCATGGAACCCCCTCCTCTCGCTTTCATGATATCATATTTACGCAGCAAATGCAAAAAGGAGCCGCAGCACCTTATCACAGGCGCTGCGGCTCCCCCTTTGCAGCAGAAGCTTAAATTACTTCACCATGCTTGCGACTTCAGAAGCGAAGTCGTCAGCGCGCTTCTCCAGGCCTTCGCCCTTCTGGAAACGCTCGAACTTGACGATCTTGATCTCGCCGCCCAGGTCCTTGGCAACCTTAGCGGTGTACTGAGCAACGGTCAGGTCGCCGTCCTTGACGAACTCCTGATCGACCAGGCAGTTCTCCTTGAAGAACTTCTTGATCTTGCCCTCGATCATCTTCTGCTTGACAGCATCGGGCTTGTTAGCGGTCTTGGGATCCTGAGCCATCTGGGCCAGCATGATCTCCTTCTCCTTGGCCACGACCTCAGCGGGGACGGAAGCCTCGTCCACATAGCTGGGGTTTGCAGCTGCGACCTGCATAGCGATGTCCTTGCCGTAAGCAACGAACTCGTCCTTGCTGTCGATGCCGTCGGTAGTCTCAAAGCCGACCAGGATGCCGTGGGTGCCACCGCCGTGGACGTATGCAGAGCAGACGCCCTCGTAACGGACGAAACGGCGAACCTTGATGTTCTCCTTGATGACCAGGATCAGGTTCTTCAGAGCCTCATCCACGGTCTCGCCGCTCTCGGTCTTGCATGCCATCAGAGCCTCCACATCTGCGGGGTTCTGCTTCATGATGACCTTGGTGGCCTCCTTGACAAACTCAACGAACTTGTCGTTCTTGGCAACGAAGTCGGTCTCAGCGTTGACCTCGATGACAACGCCCACCTTGCACTCGGGGCAGTACTCAGCGTAGACCATGCCCTCAGCAGCAATGCGGCTAGCCTTCTTGGCGGCGGTAGCCAGACCACGCTCGCGCAGGATCTCGATTGCCTTCTCGAAGTTGCCGTCAGCCTCGGTCAGAGCCTTCTTGCACTCCATCATGCCGCAGTCG
>RKCM01000213.1 GCA_014858325.1 Oscillospiraceae bacterium
GTGGAGCAGGGCGTGGTGGAGCGCATCCAGCAGAGGGCCGCACGGCCCGCCGAGAACGGCACCCGCCCCGGCGGAGCCGCCGTCACCCGGGCCGACGTGGGGAAGATGACAAGAGCGCAGCGCGAAGCTCTGGAACAGAAAGCGCTGCACGGCATGAAAATCAGTTTTTGAATTTTTTGATGATAGAAAGGACAACAACATGAAGAACTACGAGATGAATCTGCAGATGTTCGCGGAAGCTCCCGTGAACAACACCACCAGCATGACCGCCGAGATGAAGACCTTCTACGAGAAGCGGCTCATCGACCAGGCGGAGCCGCGCCTGGTCCACGACCAGTTTGCGGACTACTACCCGGTGCCCCAGAACGGCGGCAAGACCATCGAGTTCCGCAAGTACGACAGCCTGCCCAAGGCGGCCACCCCCCTGACCGAGGGCGTGACCCCCAACGGCCAGACCCTGAATGTGACCACCATCACCAGCGACCTGCACCAGTACGGCGGCTGGACCCCGCTGACCGATGTGCTGCAGATGACCGCCATCGACAACAACGTGGTGCAGGCCACCCGGGTGCTGGCCAGCCAGGCGGGCCGCACCATGGACAGCATCACCCGGGATGTGCTGGCGGGCGGCACCAATGTGATCTATGCGCCCAAGCGCGGCACCGACGGCACCGAGACCGCCGTGGACAGCCGCAAGGCGCTGGACGCCAGCTGCACTTTGACCCCGAAGCTGTTTTTCCAGGCGGCGGCACAGCTGGGCGCCATGAACGCCGACCCCATCGGCGACAGCTACATCGCCATCATCCACCCCTATGCGGCCTACGACCTGAAGACCTGCAAGGAGTTTGTGGAGGTGCACAAGTACGCCGACCCGGAGACCATGTTCCGGGGCGAGATCGGCAAGCTGGGCAACATCCGCTTTGTGGAGACCAGCGAGGCGAAGATCTGGAAGGACGACAGCTGCCCGGCGGAGCTGGCGGTGTTCGGCACGCTGGTGCTGGGCGCCCATGCCTACGGCGTGACCGAGCTGGAGGGCGGGGGCCTGGAACACATCGTCAAGCAGCTGGGCTACGGTGATGACCCGCTGAACCAGCGCGCCTCCGTGGGCTGGAAGGGGATGCGTGCGGCCGAGCGCCTGGTGGAGCAGTACATGGTGCGCATCGAGAGCGTATCGAGCTACTCCGGCATGGCGAGTGCGAATTGACCGAACCCTCTCAGTCAAAGCCTGACGAAGAAGATTTTTTGAGGAGGTAACAGAACGAGATGAACGAGAAGCAGAATGTGCGCATTCGGCTGTTCAAAGACAACAGCCGCTATAAGGGGGATCTGTTTGTGAGTGTGAACGGCGTGAACTATAAGATCCGCCGGGGCGTGGAGGTGGAGGTGCCGCCTGCGGTGGCGGAGGTGCTGGAACACAGCCAGCAGCAGGACGAGCGCACCGCCGCCCGCATCGCGGCAGCGGAGATGGCCGATTAAGAGGACTCGCCCTCTCAGTCGCCTATGGCGACAGCTCTCCCAAAGGGAGAGCCAAGAACGCGCCGGGAACGGGGAGGGCAATTTTATGAGAGGAGAGAAACTGTGACAGTAGGAGAAGCCCTGGAACGGGCGGAGACGCTGCGGCCGGGCAGCAAGATCCCGGCGGCGATGCGCCAGCAATGGCTGCGGGAGGCGGACGGACTGCTGCGCCAGCGGCTGTTTGCCAAAAGCGCCACCAAAGACTACGATACCGTGGGCGCGGACGTGGGCTGGCAGGACGGCCTGCGGGACGACGTGCCCCTGCTGGCCCCGGCACCCTTTGATGCGCTCTACCCGCATTACCTCTGCGCCTGCACCGATGCGGCGCTGGGGGAGACCGACCGCTATGCCGGAGAACAGGCCCAGTATCATGCAATGCTGAGCGAACTGGCCGTCTGGCTGCGGCAGCGGTATCCCTCGGTCCGCCGGGTGCAGTGGCGCTGGTGAGACGAGCGAGAAAGGAGGAACACGAATGGCAGTGCAGAACAGCCGCACCCTGCTGCGGGCTTTTGGCGGGCTGAACGAGACCTACGGCTGCACCGAGGCCGAGTACAGCGCGGGGATGAATTTTTCGGCCCGGAATTTCCCGGCGCTGAGCACCCGCACGCCCCGAAGAAAGCTGCGGGAGGCGGAAAAGCTGAACGGGATGTACCACCTGAACGGCCTGCTGACGGTGTGCGGGGGCGACCTTTTCTACACGCCGGACGAGGAGACGGGGCAGACCGTGACCCTGAAAGGCGCAGTGACAGACAGCCGGAAAGCGCTGGTGGGCATCGGGACGAAGATCCTGATCTTCCCGGACAAAAAGGCCTTTGACACCGCAGAGGGCAGCGTCTCCGACCTGGGGGCGCTGTGGAAGGGGAAGAACGTGACCTTTGCGCCCTGCGACGCGGAGGGCAAGACCTACACCGTGACGGAAAAGGGCCGTACCGAGCCGAAAGACCCGCAGGACGGGCAGCTGTTTTTGAAAGTGGAGGACGAGGCCCGCCCGTGGAGCAGCGAGAGCACGCTGGAGGTGTACAGCGCTGCGTCGGGCAACTGGTCGGCGGTGGTGCTGGACGGGTGCAGGGTGACGGCGGCGGGCATCGGAAAGAAGTTCCGGGAGTGGGACAGCGTGACGGTGCTGGGCGCGGCAGGGGAGGAGGCGGGCCAGTGGGCCGACCTGAACGGCGACCACATCGTGTACGGGGTGGAGGAAAACGCGCTGCGGCTGAAGGTGACGCCGGGGGGCGAGCGGTTCTACGGCCAGCTGGTGCACAGCGGCACCACCGCCCGGTGGACCAGTCTGGACGGGGCGGAGAGCAGGGAGTTCCAGTGGACGGAGGAGCCGGCTGTGGAGCGGCGGGTGCCCGACCTGGATTTCCTGACCGAGTGCGACAACCGGGTGTGGGGCTGCTCCGGCAAGGAAAACGTCATCTACGCCTCCAAGCTGGGCGACCCCACCAACTGGTTCAGCTACCGGGGCATTGCGGCGGACAGCTACGCGGTGACTGTGGGCAGCGACGGGCCCTTTACCGGGGCGGCCACCTGCATGGGGTATGCGCTGTTTTTCAAGGAGAACGCCCTGCACAAGCTGTACGGCTCGAAGCCCGCGGATTTCCAGCTGAGCTCCCTGCGGTGCCGGGGCGTGGCCCGGAACGCGGGGCGGAGCCTGTGTGTTCTGAACGAGACGCTGTATTACCTCTCGGCGGACGGGGTGATGGCGTGGGATGGCAGCATCCCCACCAAGGTGTCCACGGCGCTGGATGCGGGAAAGCTCTCCAACGTGACGCGGGCCGTGGGCGGTGCGCTGGACGGGCGGTATTACCTGCATCTGGAGCGGGCCGACGGGGCCCGGCTGCTGGTGTACGACACCGAGCGGGGACTGTGGCAGGAGGAGGACGTGTGCTCCTACGAGATGGCCAGCACGGGCGGGCAGCTCTACCTTTGGGACACGCAGGCCCTCTGGGCCGCCGACCCCAGCCGGGAGCGGGACTGGCAGGACCCGGCAGGCACCGAGACGAGCCTCCCCTTTGAGCTGACGACGGGAGAGATGGGGCTGGACGCGGCGGAGAACGTGTACCTTTCCCGGCTGACACTGCGGCTGGAAGCCGCCCGGCGCACCCGGCTGCAGCTGGCGGTGAGCTACGACGGCGGGGCGTGGGAGGTGCTGGACGAGCGGGTGCTGGACGGAGAAAAGAAGAGCCTGGACCTGACCTTTGCGCCCCGGAGGTGCGGCACCCTGCGGCTGCACCTGCAGGGCGAGGGGCAGCTGACCCTGCGCAGCCTTGCCAAGACCATGAGCACTGCAAAGGGAAAGATCCTGGAAGAGGAGGAGATGTGAGATGGCAAGCATCACGGGGCTGGGCAAGATCGGCCTGCCCAAGCTGAGCGAAAACATGGACCCCGCCGATGCGCGGGCCCTGCGCAACTATTTATACCAGATGCAGGAACAATTGCAGTATGTGCTGACGAACCTGGACAGTGAGAATCTGGCCGAGGGGCTGCGGACCAAACTGCAGCAGCTTTGAGAGAGGAGAACGGATGAGCAACGAAAAGAAAAAGCGGCAGACGGAGGAACAAGCCGTGCCGACTGCGGCACAGAGCTACAGTGCAGCGGGCCTCGGCAGCCGGAGCGAAGTGCAGAACGCGCTGGCCGGGGCAGAATATCGGCCCAGCCAGCGCGTGACCGACGCGGAAAAGGAGTGGAAGCAGTGGCAGGCCCGCCGCCCTGAGGCCTACGAGAGCCCCTACCAGAGCCGGATGGACGCGGTGCTGGAAGACCTGCTGGGACGGGAGAGCTTTGGCTACAGCTACGCGCTGGACCCGCTTTACCGCCAGTACGCCCGGCAGTATGCCCAGAACGCCCAGAATGCCAGCGCCGACGCGGCGGCACAGGCGGCCGCACTGACGGGCGGGTACGGCTCCAGCTACGCGGCCAGCGTGGCTCAGCAGGCCTACCAGCAGCAGATGGGCGGGCTGAACGACGCCCTCCCGACGCTGTATCGGCTGGCGCTGGACACCTACAACAGCGAGGGCGGCGCGCTGGTGGAAACGCTGGACCAGCTGGATGCCCGGGAGCAGAACGCCCAGAGCCGGTACCAGAACGAGCTGGCGGACTACTACACCCAGCTGGACCAGAAGGGCGAGGCCTACAACGACGCCTACGCGAAAGACTACGGGCAGTATCAGGATTACCTGAGCCAGCTGGACACGCTGTACGGCTACTATGCCGCCCAGGAACAGGCGGCGGCCAACCAGAAGCAGCAACGCTTCAACCGGGTGATGAGCGTGCTGGGACTCATCGGCGATGCGGTGCAGCTGGTGCTCTCGGGCACTACGGGGCTGGGCACGCTGGCGGGCAGCCTGGCCAGCACCGGGTACAACATCAAGGCCAGCGAGCGGGCTTACGCCGCCGACCGGGCCGACACCGCGTGGAACCAGCAGATGCAGCAGCTGCAGCGGCAGGACAGCCTGAACCAGCAGCAGTACAAAAACGAGCAGGCCCAGCGGCAGTATCAGGACGCGCTGCGGCAGCAGGCGTTTGAAAACGACGTGACCAGCCAGAAGCTGGACCTGGCAAAGGCCGAGTGGGCGGCAAAGCAGACCAAAGCCGCCCAGGCGGCGCAGAAGGCGGCGGCAAACGCCGGAGCGAAAAACGCGGCGCGGAGCGAGAGCGGAAACCTGCCGATGAACGTCGCCGACAGCGTGGTGCCCTACAGCGCGGCCCGCCTGAGAAGCCAGGGCCGGAGCGACGGGGTGATCCGCAGCCAGCTGATGAAAGAGGGGTACAGCGAGGAGGACATCCGGGAGATTCTGAAGAATATGAATCGCTGAACAAAAAGCCTCAGCTTACGACGAAGTAAGCTGAGGCTTTTCCTGTTGATCGCAAAATGGCTCGCCCTCTCAGGCGCGTCCCATGGGCACACAAATAAAAAAACTCCGCTTCGAAAGAAGCGGAGTTTTTGGTGGGGTGCCCAGTGGGATTCGAACCCACGGTCTCCAGATCCACAATCTGGCGCGTTAACCGACTACGCTATGGGCACCA
>RKCM01000205.1 GCA_014858325.1 Oscillospiraceae bacterium
GTTGAGTGCAAGCCCCGGGGCATCTTCCGCAAACAGAAGATCACCCCGGTGGCGGGCGATGAGGTGACGCTGGAAACGGAAAACGGCGCTTCCGTCATTGCTCAGATCGCGCCTCGCAAAAACGTCTTTGTCCGGCCCCCGGTGGCCAACCTCGACGTGCTCTTCCTTGTGGCCAGCACCACCCAGCCCACCCCCAGCACGCTGGTGCTGGATAAGCTTTCCGCCATTGCGGTGGACAAGGGCGTGCAGCCTGTCATCGTCTGCACCAAGGGCGATTTGGCCGAGGCAGAGTTCCTGCGCAGCGCCTATGAAAAATCCACCCTGCCCTTCATCCGCATCGACTATGAGAGCGGCGCAGGGCTGGATGAGGTGAAGCAATGGATCACCGGGCGGCTGTGTGCGTTCTGCGGCAACTCGGGCGTGGGCAAATCCACCCTGCTGAACCATCTGCTGCCGGACGCGGAGCGGGAGACCAGCGCCATCAGCCAGAAGCTGGGGCGCGGCCGCCACACCACCCGCGAGGTGACGATCTTTGAAGCCTTTGGAGGCCGCATTGCGGACACCCCGGGCTTTGCCAGCCTGGAAGCCAACCGGGCCGGCTTTATCCCGAAGGAAAATCTGGAACATGCCTTCCCGGAGTTTGGGCCGTATCTGGGCGAGTGCCAGTTTACGGGCTGCTCTCACCGCTCGGAGAAGGGCTGCGCCGTCCGCGCCGCCCTCGCCGAGGGCAGGCTTTCTCAGTCCCGCTACGACAGCTATTGCGCGATGTACGAGGAAGTGAAGGACGTGAAAGACTGGCAGAGGAGGGGACTGTGATGGCACGCTGCGTTATTCTCTCCGCCTGCCCCGTCCCGGCAGAGCTGAAAACCCTGCTGCGCCCCGATGATTTTATCATCGCCTGCGATGCGGGCTACCGCAACTGTGTGCCGCTGGGGCGCAAGCCCAACATCGTGGTGGGCGATTTTGACACGGCCCCCTGCCCGGAGCCGCAGGACGAAGATGTGATCGTCCTGCCCCACGTCAAGGACGACACCGACACCGAGTATGCGGCAAAGCTGGCCAGTGAAAAGGGCTTTGCGGAGGTGCTGCTGCTGGGGGCTTTGGGCGGCAAGCGGCTGGAGCATACCCTTGCAAACCTTGCCACCGGCCTCGGCCTGGAACAGCGGGGCGTGCGGACCGCCATCCAGAACGAGCGCAGCCGCATCACCTTTGTGCTGCCCGGCGAGGCCCGCCGCTATCCGAAAGAGCAGTTTTTCTATCTCTCGGTCTTCCCCATGGAGGGCGTGGCCGAGGGCGTCTGCGAACAGGGCTCGTTCTATGAGCTGACGGATGCAACGCTGACGGCGGGCTATCCGCTGGGCGTCAGCAACGAGTACGCCGAGGGCTCCGACTGCATCACCATCTCCACCCGCAAGGGCGCGCTGGTGGTGGTGGAGACCCTGCCGGACGCCTGATTTGGAACCCTTGGGCCGCAAAACGCCTATAATGGAGCAAGACCCATTCTCAAAGAAAGGCGGGGTGCATCCATGCAGGTGGTCGTGGTCCAGAGCCCGAAAGCGCTGAAAGGCATTTTGCGGCGGCTGTTCGGCATTAAAAAATCATGAGAACGAAGAGGCTGTGCGGCAGTTGCTGCACGGCCTCTTTGCGCATACGGACCCATGCACGCGCATAGAATGTCACCAAGCGGACAGGAAAGGAGCGCGTTGCATGGAACTGAAGATCTTCCGGGATGATCTGCCGCAGGCGGGGGCCGGGTGCACCGTTAAGGCAGAGCTCCCGCTGGAAACGGAGATCCTGATCTCCGATTATCTGCCCCCGGTGTTCAAGCTGGTCAAGTGCTTTGTGCGGCCGGTGGTGCTGCAAAAGCAGCTGCAGCCCGGGCGGCTCAACTTGGATGGATACCTGCGCTGCACCGTCTATTATCAGGGCGAGAACGGGGCGGGCCTGTGCCAGACGGAGCAGAAACTGCCTTTTTCCAAACAGCTGGAGCTGCCGGAGTTTGCCTTTACGGCCTGGGCGGCGCAGGTGGAAGGGCAGACCGAGTACATCAACTGCCGGGCCGTCACGCCCCGCCGCATTGAGGTGCGGGGGGCCTTTGGGCTGGTGGCGTCCATCCACACCCAGAACAAGACGGAGCTCATTACGGCCCTCTCGGACGGCGGAGTGGAGCAAAAACTGGTCACGCTGAGTGGGGTGCGCCGGGCGGCCAATCTCGAAAAGCTGCTTACGGCAGAGGGAACGTTCCGTTTTGCCCAGCCTCCTGCCGCCATTCTGGATATTTCTGGCACAGCCAGCGTGCAGGAGGTAAAGGTGCTGCGGGGCAAAGCCGTCGTGAAAGGGGAGCTGGACCTTGCCTGTGCGTGGCGGGCTGAAGGAGACACCGCCCTGCAAAGCACCGGGGCGACGGTGCCCTTCCAGCAGGTGCTGGATGTGGAGGCCTTGGGCGAGGACTGCCGGTGTCTGTGCACCGTAGAGCCGGTGGGCTTCACGCTGGCGGAAGGGGAGAAGGAGGCTGCCGGGGAAAGTGCCATTACCGCCACGGCCATGCTGCGGCTGACGGCGTGGCGGCCTTACCAGCTGCAATGCGTGGCGGATGCCTTCTCCACCCAATATGAAGCCAGCCTGACAATGCAGGAGATCTTCACCGAAGCGCTGGTCTGCCCCCTGAACGAGACGGCCCGGCTGAAGGGCTCGGGCCCGCTGCCGGACGCAGGCGCGTCCATTCTGGCCTGCTTTGCTTCCTTTGGGCCGGTGCAGCTGGTCTGCGCCGAAAAAGGCGGCTGGACCCTGACGGCCAAAGCCTTCGTCACAGCCTTTGGGGAAAACAGCCTGGGAGAACTGGAAAGCTACGAAAAGACGCTGGAGCTTGCCCTCCCCGTGCCCGGTGCGGAAAAACTGCCGCCGGATGCCGACCTTTACCCCGAGTGTGCGCTGTGCGCGGAGGATCTGCAGTGCCTTTGCCAGAACGGCGCACTGGAAGTGACCCTCACCGCCCGGGCCGAAGGAGCCGTGCTGCGCCGCAGCGGCACGCCCTGCCTTGCCGCCATGGAGCTGGGCGAGGAGCGCGCTCCCGCCGACCCCGAGATCTCGCTGCGCATCTACTACGCACAGGCAGGGGAGAGCCTGTTTGAGATCGCCCGCCGCTTTGCGGTATCGCCGGGCAAAATGCGGGAGGCCAACGAGCTGCCCGAGGGAGCGGAGACTCTCTCGGCACCCCGGCGGCTGCTGGTGCCCAGTGGGTAGTATTGACCGAAAAATCCGGGCTTGTGCTGGCAAAAACGCACAAAGCCCGGATTTTGTGTCAATTAAGTATGACTTATGAAAGAATTATGAATAAAAAATGCAAAAACCCTCTGGAAACGAGGGAAAAGCGCTGTTATAATCAAAAGCAACTTTGAAAAAATCACCCAATGCAAAAGGAGCAAGGATATGTTAAAGAGTACGGAACTGGAGGGCGCTGCCTATCAGTTTGAGGCAAAAATGCCGCTGAAGCACGCCATCCCGCTGGGCCTGCAGCACGTTTTCGCCATGTTTGTGGGCAATCTGACCCCGCTGCTGATCATCACCAGCGCCTGCGGCATCGCGGGCGGCGAGTTTGCCGATCTGCAGGTGAGCCTGCTGCAGAACGCCATGTTCGTGGCCGGCATCGTCACGCTGGTGCAGCTGTACAGCATCGGCCCCGTCGGCGGCCAGGTGCCCATCATCATGGGCACGTCTTCGGGCTTTTTGGGCGTCTTCAACAGCGTGGCTGCCACCATGGGCGGCGGCGTGACGGCCTACGGTGCCATCATGGGGGCCTCTATTCTGGGCGGCATCTTTGAGAGCGTGCTGGGCATCTTCCTCAAGCCCCTGCGCAAGCTGTTCCCCTCCGTCGTCACCGGCACCGTGGTGCTTTCCATCGGTCTTTCCCTGATCTCGGTGGGCGTCAACTCCTTCGGCGGCGGCAACAACGCCAAGGATTTCGGCTCGGTGGAAAACCTGCTGCTGGCCCTCTTCGTGCTGGTGGTCATCCTCTTCCTCAAGCACTGGACCACGGGCTTTTTGAGCTCTTCCTCCATCCTCATCGGCATCATCGTGGGCTATCTGGCTGCCATCGTCATGGGCTTTGTGCTGCCCACCACCGGCGTCACCGCCGAGGGCGTGGAGTACACCAAGGCATGGGTGCTCAACTGGAGCAAGGTGGCGCAGGCCAGTTGGTTCGCCATCCCCAAGCTCGTCCCCGTCAAGATCGTCTTTGACCTGCGCGCCATCCTCCCGGTGCTGGTCATGTTTATCGTTACCGCCGTGGAGACGGTGGGCGATATCTCCGGCGTCATGGAGGGCGGCATGAGCCGGGAGCCCTCCGATAAGGAGCTCTCCGGCGGCGTCATCTGCGACGGTCTGGGCTCCAGCTTTGCCGCTGCGTTCGGCGTGCTGCCCAACACCTCTTTCAGCCAGAACGTCGGCCTCGTGTCTATGACCAAGGTGGTCAACCGGGGTGCACTGGCCACCGGCGCGGTCTTCCTCATCCTCTGCGGCCTCATCCCCAAGCTGGGCGCTCTGGTGTCCATCATGCCGCAGGCGGTTTTGGGCGGCGCTGCCGTGATGATGTTCTCCTCCATCGTGGTGTCGGGCATCCAGCTCATCACCAAGGAGAAGATGACGCCCCGCACCCTGACCATCGTTTCCGTGGCGCTGGGCGTCGGCTACGGCATGGGCGCCAACGCCAGTATCCTGGCCCACACGCCTCAGGCCGTCCAGCTCATCTGCGGCGAGTCCGGCATCGTCCCCGCCGCCTTTGTGGCCATTGTGCTCAACCTGCTGCTGCCCAAGGACGACAAGGCAGAGTAAGCAGACCGATCTTGTGTAAAAGAAGAGCCCCTCTTCGGAGGGGCCCTTTTTGTGTGTGCGGGGGTGCTCAGTCCTCTTCGTCCTCTTCCCAGGGGCCCTTCCACAGGGCTTCCAGCTCGCGCAATTCTTCCGGGGTATCGGCGTCCCGCAGCTCGTTGCGGTTGCCGATGTAGACAACGTGGACGCACTCCGGGTATTGCTTAAAAAGCACGCTGCCGCCCTTGCCCTCAGGCAGGGTGCGCAGAGCATCAAAATAGGCCCGCCCAAACAAAACCGGGCTGCCCAGCAGGGGGGCGGGGTCGTTTTTATAGCGGTGGCCCAGCCGGAAGATGGCCCGGCTGATCTCTTCCGGGGTCTGGCCCCGCTCGGCGCAGGTCTCCGCGTGCCAGCCGAAGATGCCCACCATGGAGGCTACGTTCTGCCGCTGCAAAAGAGGCTGGTCCCCAGGCAAAAACATACAGCCCGCAAGATCGGGGTGCTGGGCCAGCAGGGCTTCCAGCCCAAGGCGCACCGTATCGTTGCGGCCCGGCAGAGTGTGAAGGATGCAGGCTGCGCCTTTTTCTTGGCACAGCGCCTGCACCTCGGGCGAGCGGGTGACGACCACCCGCCCGGCAAGGCGGGGCGTAGCGGTGGCGTCCAGCGCGCGGCAGAGCAGCGGCTCGCCCGCCGGGCCA
>RKCM01000030.1 GCA_014858325.1 Oscillospiraceae bacterium
GGTGCGGTCTTGGCCACGACGGTCTCGCCGCAGTCATCGCAGTACCAGGCCGGGATCTGATGGCCCCACCACAGCTGGCGGCTGATGCACCAGTCGCGGGTGTTCTTCATCCAGTTCATATAGTTCTTGGTGAAGCGCTCGGGCACGAACTTGATGTCGCCCTTTTCCACGCTCTCGATGGCAGGGCCTGCCAGAGGCTCCATCTTCACGAACCACTGCTTGGACACCATGGGCTCGATGGTGGAGTGGCAGCGGTAGCAGGTGCCCACCTCGTGCTTCAGAGGCTCGATCTCCTTGAGGAAACCGCCGGCCTTCAGGTCCTCCAGAATGGCCTTGCGGGCCTCCAGAGTGGTCATGCCGGCGTACTTGCCGCAATCCAGCACCTGGGGCTCGTTGACGGTGTTCTTCCCGGCGGCAAACAGAGCATCGGCGGCAGCCTTATCGGCCGCGCCGGTCATGTGGCCGTCGTAGGTGAACACGCGGACGATGGGCAGATCGTGGCGCAGGCCCACCTCAAAGTCGTTGGGGTCGTGGGCGGGGGTGATCTTCACCACGCCGGTGCCCTTGGTCATATCGGCGTGCTCGTCGCAGACGATGGGGATCTCCTTGTTCAGCAGGGGCAGCACCACATGGCAGCCGTGCAGGTGGGCATAGCGGGGGTCCTCACCGTTGATGGCCACGGCGGTATCGCCCAGCATGGTCTCGGGGCGGGTGGTGGCCAGCTCCAGCATCTCGCCGGTCTCCTTGACCGGGTAGAGCAGATGCCAGAAGCTGCCGTCCTTTTCCTCATACTCCACCTCGGCATCGGAGATGGAGGTGTTGCAGTGGGGGCACCAGTTGACCATACGGTTGCCGCGGTAGATCAGGCCCTGATCGTACAGGCGGACGAAGACCTCCTTGACGGCGTCGGAGCAGCCCTCATCCATGGTGAACCGCTCGCGGTCCCAGTCGCAGCTGCTGCCCAGCTTTTTCAGCTGGCTGACGATGCGGTTGCCGTACTTGGTCTTCCAGGCCCAGGCGCGCTCCAAAAAGCCGTCGCGGCCCACCATCTCCTTGGTCAGGCCCTCGGCCCGCATGGCCTCGACGACCTTGGCCTCGGTGGCGATGGATGCGTGGTCGGTACCGGGCACCCACAGGGCAGCGTAGCCCTGCATCCGCTTGGTGCGGATGAGGATATCCTGCATGGTGTTGTCCACCGCGTGGCCCATGTGCAGCTGGCCCGTCACGTTCGGAGGGGGCATCACAATGGTATACGGCTTCTTGTCGGGGTCGGCCTTCGTGTGGAAGTAGCCGCCATCCAGCCAGAACTGGTAGATGCGGTCTTCCACCTGGCTCGGATCGTACTGTTTTGCGAGTTCTTTCATCGTATCCTCCCAGATGTTTGGTCCGCAGGGGGCAAAAAAGCCGCCCCACGGAAATTTCCCATGGGACGGCTGTAACATTCACATACCGCGGTACCACCCAAATTGCGCCGACAGACCTTCTGCCTGCGCCCCTTGATGCCCCGATAACGTGGGGCAGCCCCGGAGGCGACTACTCGTTTCCCCGCCTCTGCTCAAAAGTGACAGTGCACCAGACCGCCCTGCCGGGCTCTCACCTTACCCCGGCTCTCTGAAAGGCGCTCGCGCGGCGCACACTCTTTTTCATCGCATTTATACAATAAAATATAGCGGGTTTTGTGCGGTTTGTCAATCACTTTTTGAAGATTTTGATTTGCCCTCTCAGGCCGCTTCGCGTCCAGCTCCCCCAAAAGGGGGAGCCAAGGCCTGACGGCGGGCGAACCTGTCAGCCCAGCACTTCTACTTTCAACCGGGCAATGAGCCGTTCCATCAGCGCCACCCGGTTGAAGGGAGTCATCAGGTAGAAGCCGTCGGCATAGGGCAGCGCCGCCCGGGCCATTTGAAGCGAAATTTCAAGGCCCAGCGCCTCGCCCTGCTCCCGGTCCAGCCCCGCGAACTGCTCAATGATATCCGCTTCCACATGGATGCCGTTGACCTCATTTTCCATAAAGATGGCGTTCCGCTGGCTGACTACCGGCATGATGCCCGCTAAAATTTTTGCCCGCTCGCCGAAGCTTTCCCGGGTGCGGCGGAGATTCTCTACCGCCTGCGCCGAGAGGACGGGCTGGGTCAGAAAGCCCGTCATGCCGTTTTCCAGCTTTTCCCCGGCCCGGCGCAGCTCCACCTCAAAGTTCCGGGCGTTGAGGTTCAGGGCCCCAAACACCGTCAGGGGCGAGGGCATCTCCCGCCCCTCCCCTGCCAGCGAGACGATGTACTGGGCCAGCTTGCGGGAGTTGAACTGGTAAACATTTTTCACCTCGTCCCGCTCGGCGGTGGGGATAGGGTCGCCCGTAATGGCCAGCACCTCCCGCACCCCCTCGGCGTAAAGGCCCAGCAGCAGGGCCTTGGTGGCGTTCAAGTTGCGGTCGCGGCAGGTCATGTGGGGCAAAGCGCACAGGCCCAGCTCCCGCTTGACCTTGCTGGCCACAAGGGAGGAATCCATCCGGGCCCGGGCGATGGGACAATCGGCAATGGTCAGCAGGTCGGCCCCCGCCGCCTGCAGGCGCTTTGCCCCGTCCATGTAGCCCGTCAGGTCGGCCACCTTCGGGGAATCCAGCTCAATAGCGATCACCTTTTCCCCGGCGTTCAGCTTGCGGAGGAACACGTCGTCTTTTTCCACCGCCGGAGCCTCCGGGGTGGAAAACGCAGCTGCCGGGGCGCTGGTCTTTTCCACCGGCAGGGCATCCAGCTCGGCCCGCAGGGCGGCGATATGGGCAGGCGTGGTGCCGCAGCAGCCGCCCAGGATGCGGACCCCCTCGGCAGCCAGACGGCCCAGCTCCTTTGCAAAATACTCCGGCTTGCCCTGATACTGGACGTGGGTGCGGGTAACGACAGGATACCCTGCATTGGGCATCACCGACAACGGCAGGCCCGCTGCACCCAGCTGGCCCACCAGCGCCCGCATGGCCCCCGGGGCCGACACGCAGTTGAAGCCCATAGCGTCCACAAGGCCGCTTTCCTCCATCCGACGCATCAGGTCCTTGCAGTAGAGGCCCTCGCGGGTGTAGCCGTCCGGCAGCACCGCAAACGAGACGAGCACAAAGGCGTCCGGCACATCGGCCTTGAGGGCTTTGACGGCTTCCAGAATGCCTGCGTCGGAGCTCAGCGTCTCAAACAAAAAGTTTTTTGCCCCCTGCGCAGCAAAGCACTTTCCCACGGCGGTATAGACCGCCCCTGCCGGGACGGCCTCGGTATCGGGCGCAGGGCCCAGGTCCGCAAAGACGGCCGCGTCCATGTCTGCCGCGGCTTCTGCCGCCAGCTTCCAGCCCGCAGCGGCCAGCGCTTCCCAGCCGGGCTGCTGTGCCGCCGCCATCCGGGGCAGGCCGAAGGTGTTGGTCTTGAGGGCGTCGGCCCCAGCGGCCAGGTACGCCCGGTGGACCGCCTGCACCCCCGCCGGATCGGTGAGGTTGGCCTGCTCGCACTCGGTGCCGGGGGCGGCTTTATAATAGGTGCCCATGCCGCCGTCAAACAGCAGCGGCTTCCGGGCAAGATGGGTTCGGATGTCGATCATAGTGTGCTCCTTTTTTCAGGTCCATCTTGATTTCGTAAAGAAATTCAGGTATAATTTTTGTATGAAAGAGAGGTGTTTTGGATGCCCAACATTCGTTCCAGCGCAGATCTGCGCAACAACTACAATGAGATCTCCACTTTCTGCCACAATTATGCAGAGCCCGTGTTCATCACCAAAAACGGCAAAGGCGATCTGGCTGTTATGAGCATTGAGACCTACGAAGCTCTGACCAGCCGCTTCGAGCTGTATGCAAAAATTCAGGAAGGCTTGGACGACGTGGCCGCCGGGCGTGTTTACCCGCTGGATGATGTGATCTCGGACTTACGGAACCGCAGGAGTACCCGATGAACTATTTTGTAGACGTCACCGCAGCCGCCAGACGCGACCTCGCCGATGCGTTCGACTACATCGACTTGACCCTGAAAAATCCGGCCGCCGCAGACAAATTCGTGGATACCGCTGCCGAAAAGCTCTACGCACTGGACGTTTTTCCCAAGCGCTGCGCCCTTGTCAACGACCCGATGCTTTCCAGCATCGGCATCCGTTTTCTGCTGCTTTCGTCCTACGTTGCCTTTTTTCAAGTAGACGATGCCGACGCCACGGTGCATGTTCTCCGCATCCTGTACGAGCATAGCAATTGGGCAGCCATCCTGAAAAACGATTTGCTCCGCAGCTGAGCGTTCTCTCCCCGGCATTCCGGGGAGTTTTTCTTTCTCCACCCTTCAGTTTAATAAAGTTTCGGCTCTTGTCAAGCACTTTTGTGGGTTGTTTTGCGCTTTTGCTTG
Organism: Oscillospiraceae bacterium; assembly: GCA_014858325.1. Lineage (GTDB taxonomy): Bacteria > Bacillota > Clostridia > Oscillospirales > Ruminococcaceae > Faecalibacterium. The sequence continues at coordinate 4,356 of RKCM01000030.1, forward strand.
CCGTGGGCGCAAATTTGTGCTATCCTATGAAATACTTTATCCAAAAAAGGAGGAATGTGCCGTGCGCCACGCAGGCACCCAAACCATTGAGACGGAGCGGCTCATTCTGCGCCGCCTTTTGCCCGCCGATGCCGGGATGATGTACGCCAACTGGGCCTCGGACCCGGATGTGACCCGCTGGCTGCGGTGGGACCCCCACAAAAATGCCGCTGAGACCCGCGAGCTGCTGGAAGCATGGGCGCTTCTCTACCCAAACCCCGATTACTACCAGTGGGCCATCGTGGAAAAGGCCACCGGGCAGGTGTTCGGCAGCATCAGCGTGTTCACATCCAGCTCCGCCGAGCCGGAACGGGACCCCTGGCCCGGCTTCGACCACTTGAACGGCGTATGGGAGGTGGGCTACTGCATCGGCAAGGCCTGGTGGAACCAGGGTTTCACCACAGAAGCCTTAAAAGCCGTGGTAGAATACTGGTTTAAGAATACGGACAGTAATTGGTTGGCCTGCTGCCATGCGTTTGAAAATCCTGCCAGCGGCCGGGTCCAGCAGAAAGTGGGCTTTGTCTATGACCACGACGCTGAGTACCACAAATTCGACGGCACTCCCGTCGCCTGCAAGTGCTACGCCTTGACGCGAAGTCATTACAAGGAGTTATATTTTGAGTGAACTTTACAATATTTTAGTTGAAACGCCCCCCACAAAAGTGATTTTACTGGCCCTCGATCAGGGGCTGTGGGACTGTGACCGCAGCCTGGCAGAGCTTTCCGCCCTGTGCGAAGCCAACCACATGGAGGCCGTGGCTCAGGTGACCCAGAAGCGCCAGACCCCGGAGACCGGCACCGTGCTGGGCAGCGGCAAGCTGGAAGAAGCCGCTGCGGCGGCCGCCGAGCTGGAGGCCCAGTGCGCCGTGTTTGACGGCGAACTCACCGGCAGCCAGATCCGCAACATCTCCACCGCGCTGGGGGGCATGGAGGTCATCGACCGCACCATGCTGATCTTGGAGATCTTCCGCAGCCGGGCTGTGACCAACGAGGGCAAGCTGCAGACGGAGCTGGCCCTGCTGCGCTACCGCCTGCCCCGGCTGCAGGGCATGGGCGAGAGCCTGAGTCGTCAGGGCGGCGGCGGTGGCGGCGGCGG
>RKCM01000082.1 GCA_014858325.1 Oscillospiraceae bacterium
TGGATCTTGACATATACGATAATGAGATACTTATGATAAATGGAAGCAACGGATGCGGCAAGTCGACGTTGCTCTCCCTGATAGCGGGGGTAAATAAGCCGTACCGTGGAAGAATAAAGATAAAACAGGGTAAAAGTGTGGGCATGCTCCCACAGAACCCGGAGCTTCTTTTCACAAGACGTTCTGTACGGGAAGAACTGGTGGACGCAAGTGACAGAAAAAAGCTGGTGGACATAGTGAGGTTCTGTAAGCTGGAGCATTTGATGGACAGACATCCTTACGATCTGTCAGGAGGAGAGAAGCAGAGGCTGGCACTTGCAAAGGTACTTCTGTATGATCCTGACATTCTGCTCATGGATGAGCCGACAAAGGGTGTCGATGTTGGTGCAAAAGCCGAGATCTATGCGATCATGGGAGATCTTGCGAAGAAGGGCTATGCCATCATCCTGATCTCTTCCGAGATGCCTGCTTTTTTCAGGGCAGCTTTCAGCGCCTGCAGTTTTTCCTCCACCGCCTCTGCGGTCTCAGTGCTCATCAGCCCGGCGACCGGCAGGGCAAGCTCCCCGACCACCCGGCCGTTCAACACAAAGGCAAGCCCGCCCTTATTTTTACGGACCGTATTGCCTGCCAGCACCATATCGGCGTCGTTCGTGCCCGCCACGATGAGGTTGTGGGAATCGTGCGCGATGCTGGATGCAACGGCACCGCATTGCAGGCCGTAGTTCCCCAGAAAGCCGAGCCCTACGTGCCCTGAGTGGTGGTGCCGCTCAAAGACCGCCAGCTTTACGATCTGGTGTTCCACATCCACGCCGGGGGCCGTGCCCGGATGGCTCTGGAGCGGAACGATCTTCTCGCTGGTCAGCAGCTCGTGGGGCGTCAGGCAGATGACGCGCTCCCACTCCCCTGTCGTTTGCAGTTTCAGATCGTCCGGCGTGATCTCCTCCATGTCAAAGGAGCGGAGCACCCGTTCAAACCCGATCTCGCGGAGGGAAAGCTGCGTCGGCTCCAGCATTTTTCCCCCTTCTGCCACAAGTGCGCCGTTTTTGTACACGCTCTCGACCGTAAAGTGTTCCAGATCCGACACCACAATGAGGTCGGCGGCATAACCCGGTGCAACGGCACCGTTCTGCTTCAGGCCAAAATATCTTGCCGGGATGAGCGAGCCCATCTTGACCGCCACGGCAGGCTCCACACCGGCTGCAATGGCCTTGCGGATGATATAATCGATGTGACCGCCGCGAAGCAGATCGCCGGGATGCTTATCGTCCGTCACCAGCATGCAGCGCTCGCAGTACGGCTCCCGGAACAGCGGAAGCAGGGCGTTCAGGTTTTGCGCCGCCGTGCCCTCGCGCACCATGATGTACTGGCCGCGGCGGAGTTTTTCCATGGCCTCGTGGATGTCGGAGCACTCATGGTCCGACCGAACGCCTGCTGTGATGTACGCGTTGAGTTCTTTTCCGCTCAGGAAGGGGGCGTGGCCATCGATGTTTTTGCCTGCGGCGGTGCAGTCGCAGAGCTTTTGCAGGATCTCCGCATCGCCGTTGACCGTGCCGTAGGAGTTCATCAGCTCTGCCAGGCCCAGAACACGCTCGCTGCGGTAATAGGGCACCAGCTCCTTGGCGTCCAGCACCGCGCCGGATTCGTCCAGATCGGTGGAAGGGACGCAGGACGGCAGCATAAAGTAGACCGAAAGCTTCAAGTTCCGCGTCGTTTCCAGTATGAAATTGAGCCCGACCGTGCCTGCCACGTTGGAGATCTCGTGCGGGTCGGTGATGACGGCCGTTGTGCCATGGGGGAGGACCGCCTGCTCAAATGCCGGCCCACAGAGCATGGAGCTTTCGATGTGGATATGCCCATCGATCAGCCCCGGGCAGACGTATTTCCCATCCAGCTCTACTTCCGTTTGGCCGGAGTATTCGCCAACGCCGACGATCTTTCCCCGATGGATGGCTACGTCCGCCTCTTCGATCGCATTGACGAAGACATTGACGACCTTTGCGTGTTTCAGCACAAGTTCTGCATCCACTTCTCCCTTTGCAGCGGAGATCTGCTGTTTGAGTGTTTCTGCCTGCATAAAAACCTCCCTCAGGAGCGCCTGTAATTGCAATGCTCCGCCTTCCAAATATAGCATACGGTATGTTTCATTTCTTGTCAATCCCTTTCTGCTGTCTTGTTTTTCTCTTGCCTTTCTCCTGCTGTTCCGTTATAATTGTGCCATCCTACCAGCCACTCCCTGCTCCTACTATGCAGCGAGTGGTATTTTTCGATCGGAGGGATCTTATGAAAGCTGTCGGCCTTTGTGCCTGCTCCAACGGGCAGGCTCCCGAAGCTGCCGCCCGCCATGCACAGCTTGTCCGCTATCTCGAAGCGCTTGGGTGCCGGGTGCAGCAGAGCCGCTGCATCTTTGCCGAAAACGGTGCGTTCTCCGGCAGCGGAGCCGAACGCGCCGCTGAACTGATGAAATTGTTTGCAGAGCCGTCCATCGAGGAAATTTACGATGTTTCCGGCGGGGATGTGGCCAATCAAATCCTTTCCTATCTGGACTGGGATGTTATCCGCCACAGCAAGGCGGTCTTCTGGGGGTACAGCGACCTGACCACGATCCTCAATGCCATCTACACAAAAACGGGAAAGCCCGGTGTCCTCTATCCGATCCGGCATTTGGTCAGTGGGGATCTTCAGGCAGTGCAGCAGCATCGTTTTACCCATAGAGACTCTCTGTTTTCCCCGGCGTTCCGCTTTGTGCAGGGTTCTTCCATGGAAGGCATCGTGGTCGGCGGCAATATTCGCTGCTTTTTGAAGCTGGCCGGAACGCCGTATTTTCCCGATCTGCAGGACAAGCTCCTTTTGCTGGAGGCCCAGGGCGGAGAGCCGCCTCAGATGGCCGCCTATCTGGCCCAGCTGGAGCAGTTGGGCGCATTCCAGAAGATCCGAGGCATCCTGCTGGGCACGTTCACCACCATGGAACGGAAAGCGTGTTCCCCGGACATTCTGACCCTCGTGAAAGAGGCTGCCGGGCCGGATCTGCCCATTGCGAAAACGCAGGAGATCGGCCATGGTGCCGATTCCAAAGCCATTGTCATCGGAAAGGCATTTTCGTTCTAAAAAGAGAATGTTGGAAAACAGCCCCAACCAGTCCTGCATGGGAACGATGCACCTTGCCGCTGCGCTGCGCAGGATCAGGGCGATCATGCTTTTATAAAGCTGCTGCTCCGGGGTGGCATAGTCGTACAAATAGTCCCGCACCTGCAAGGACAGCCCTTCCATCAGCCGGGAGACCAAAGAGCGGGAGAGCTGCTGTCCGCCGCCGGAGGCCTGAACAAAACAACGAGGCCGTTCCCTTTCTCTTTCTCAGAGAAGCGGAACGGCCTCGTTTTGCTTATTTTTTGCGGTACTCCCGCGGGGTCATGCCGAAGTGTGCCTTGAACGCCCGGTTGAAGTAGGAGAGGTTTTCAAACCCGCATTGGGAAGCGATGGCCAGCACCGTCTCGTCCGTAGCGTGCAGCGCTTCGGCGGCGGCATTCAGGCGGCATTCGTTCAGGTAAGCAACAAAGCTCTGCCCGGTCATCTGCCGGAACCACCGCATGAAATGGCTGGCGCTGCAGGAGCAGACGGCAGCGGCATCGGCGACCCGCAGCTCCTCGGCATAGTGGTCGGAAAGCCATTGCAGCACCGTTTTCAGCCGCCGGGTGTCGGCTGTTTCTGCGAGGAGCGGCTGTTTTCCCTGTGCGATCAGCAAAGCCAGAAAGCGCAGCAGCCCGCCTTTGATCACCAGCTCGTAGCCGGGGCGCTTGGCGCGGTTGGCGTCCTCCACCTCCCGCAGGCAGGCGGCGGCCTGCAGATAGCACAGATCGTTCGCGGTCAGCCGAGCCGGCAGCAGCAGCCGCCCGCTCTGGAGAGGCAGCAGATACTTTTCGGCGCAAAGGTCCTCGGCGCCGCCCAGAAGCTCCAGCTCAAAGATGATGTTTTCATACTCCATGGCCTGCCCCTCGGCCTGCCGCAGGGCGTGGAGGGTGCCGGGCGTAAAGACGAAGATGTCCCCCCTGCGGGCCGGGTAGAGCACAGCGCCCACCTGCACCAGCCCCGCGCCGCGCTTGACAAAGACCAGCTCCATGCTGTCGTGCCAGTGGAGCGCCACCTGCGGGAAATCTCCCGGAATGGTGCAGGGGTAGAGGTTGAAGGCAAAGCGCACGGCTCCGTGCTGCTTGGTTTCCTGCAAAGAAGCCTGATTTCGCATGTTTTCACCTCCCAATGATTGGATTGTACCACATCTTGCACCGATTCCGCAAGATTTTGCGTGTTTTGTATGGTATATCTGGAGGCAGAGATGTCCAACCTGTTTTCCGTAGCAAAGGAGGAGCCATTATGAGCTTTACCGAAACATTACAGAGCCTCACGGGGAAGCTGCTGGCGGACTGCACCGATCAGGAGCTGTATCTGGCACTGCTGGAGCTGGTGCGGCAGAAGAGCGCCGACCGCGTGCAGCCCGTCACCGGCCGCAAGCTGTATTATATCAGCGCCGAATTTCTCATCGGCAAGCTGCTTTCCAATAACCTCATCAATCTGGGCCTGTACGACGAAGCCCGCGCTTCGCTGGCCGCTGCAGGCAAGAGCCTTTCCGATATTGAAGAAGTCGAGCCGGAACCCTCTCTCGGCAACGGCGGCCTGGGCCGTCTGGCGGCCTGCTTTTTGGATTCGCTGGCAACGCTGAACCTGCCCGGTGACGGCGTGGGCCTGCGGTATCACTTTGGCCTGTTCCACCAGTCCTTTGAGAACGGCGTCCAGAACGAAAAGCCCGACCCCTGGCTCACCGCCCACAGCTGGGCCGAAAAGACCGACATCACCTACCCGGTACAGCTGGCAGGCAAGGAGTATACCGCCCGGCTGTACAAGCTGGCCGTTACCGGCTACGAGGGCCGCACCAACACCCTGAACCTGTTTGATCTGGACACCATCGACGAGAGCATCGTCCACGACGGCATTGCCTTTGATAAGACGGCCATCGACAAAAATCTGACCCTCTTCCTCTACCCGGACGACTCCGACGAGGCAGGCCGCCGCCTGCGGGTGTACCAGCAGTATCTGATGGTCTCCGCCGGGGCCCAGCTCATTCTGGCCGAGTGCGCCGCCCGGGGCTGCAACTACCACGATCTGGCCGACTACGCCGCCATCCAGATCAACGACACCCACCCCAGCATGGTCATCCCGGAGCTGATCCGGCTGCTGGGCGAGCGCGGCATCGAGTTTGAAGAGGCCGTGGAGATCGTCACCAAGACCTGCGCCTACACCAACCACACCATCCTGGCCGAAGCGCTGGAAAAGTGGCCCCGGGCCTATCTGGATGCCGTGGTGCCCCAGCTGATGCCCATTATTGAAAAGCTGGACGCACTGGCCCGCACCCGCACCGAGGACGAGAGCCTTGCCATCATCGACAAGGACGACCGGGTGCACATGGCCCACATGGACATCCACTTCACCC
>RKCM01000063.1 GCA_014858325.1 Oscillospiraceae bacterium
GCATCCTCGCCCTCTCCGTCTGCTTCGCAGACACCTCTCCCAGAGGGAGAGGCAAGAACCTAACCGTAACGCCTTGGCTCTCCCCTTGGGAGAGCTGGCGCGTTAGCGCCTGAGAGGGCGAGCCCACAAAAGGGATTTTACTATGATCGTAACAATTACTCCCCCCAAAACATTGGGCGGCACCGTCACCGCGCCCCCCAGCAAGAGCATGGCCCACCGGGCGGTGCTCTGCGCTGCGCTGGCACAGGGGACCTCCCACATCGAAAATCTGGAGTTCAGCAAGGACATCTCCGCCACGCTGGCGGCGGCGGGCCAGCTCTGCGCCCGGGTGGAAACTTCTGCCGACGACGCGCTGGTGGAGGGGCTGGGCCGGTTCCGGCCCGTCACCGGCCCGGTGGACTGCTGCGAGAGCGGCAGCACCCTGCGCTTCCTCATCCCGCTGGCCAGCCTTACCGGGCAGGCCGTCACCTTTGTGGGCCGCGGGCGGCTGATGGAGCGGCCGCAATCTGTTTACGAGCAGTTGTATCGGGAGCGGAATCTCCATTTTGAACAAACGCCTGCCGGGCTGACCGTGGCGGGCACCCTGCCCAGCGGCGAGTACACGGTGGCGGGCAATGTGTCCAGCCAGTTCATCAGCGGGCTGCTGTTTGCCCTGCCCCTGCTGGCGGGCGACAGTGTGCTGCATCTGCTGCCCCCGGTGGAGAGCCGCAGCTACATCGAGATGACCCGGGCCGCACAGGCGGCCTTCGGCGTGGCCAGCCGCTGGCTGGACGGCGTGACGCTGGCCATCCCGGGCGGGCAGCACTACCGCCCCGGCCACTACACCGTGGAGGGCGATTACAGCCAGGCGGCGTTCCTCGCCGTGCTGGGGGCCGTCCGGGGCGGGGTGACCATCGCAGGCCTTGCGGAGAAGACTTTGCAGGGCGATGCGGTGATCCTCGACATCCTGCGCCGGTGCGGGGCAAAATTCGCCCGCACCGAGGCGGGCCTGACGTTTGAGAAAGCCCCGCTCCACGGAGTGGACATCGACCTTGCCGACTGCCCCGACCTTGGCCCTGTGCTGATGGTGCTGGGCCTGCTGTGCGAGGGGAAGACCGTCATCCGCAACGCCGAGCGGCTGCGCATCAAGGAGAGCGACCGCATCGCCGCCATGGAGGCCGAACTGCGCGCCTGCGGCGGCGTGCTGGCCAGCGAGGGCGGCACCATTACCATCGAGGGCTGCGCCGGGGCGCTGCATCCGCCGGAAAGCCCCCTCCGTGGCCACAACGACCACCGTGTCGTCATGAGCCTGACGGTGCTGGCACTGGCGGCGGGGTTGCCCCTTTCCATCGACAACGCCGAGGCCGTGCAGAAGAGCTGGCCCCATTTCTTTGACGCCCTGCGTCCGCTGGGCGTGGAGGTAGAGTATGCTGGATAAAACAAAACGTTATCTCATCGTGGGCCTGGGCCTGCTGGGCGGCAAGTATGCGCTGGAACTGACCAAAGCCGGCTTTGCCGTGGACGGCATCAACCGCAGCGAGGGGCATCTGCAGTACGCCCTCGACCACGGCTACATCCGCAGCGGCAAGACCCATGATTTTGAAGATCTGGTAAGTCAGGCCGACCACATCATCTTTGGCCTGTACCCCACCGCCCTCCTTGAGTGGTTCCAAACCTACGGCCACCTCCTCAAGCTCGGGTGCGTGTTTACGGACGTCTCGGGCGTGAAGACCGGCCTTGTGGAGCCCATCCAGGCGATGTGCCCGGCGGGCGTGGAGTTCATCGCCAGCCACCCCATGGCGGGCCGGGAGACCTCCAGCGTGGAGCACGCGGCGGAGGTCAACTTTGCCCCCGCCAACTTCATCATCACCCCGACGGAGAAGAACACCCCCGAGGCCGTGCAGTGGGCCAAAGACCTGGCCGAAGTGCTGGGCTTCAAGCACATCTGCACCCTGACGGTGCAGGAGCACGACCGGATGATCGGTTATGTCAGCCAGCTGTGCCACGCCATCGCCGTCAGCCTGATGTGCGCCAACGACAACACCTCCCTGTGCGAGTACACGGGCGACTCCTTCCGGGATCTGACCCGCATCGCACGCATCAACGACAAAATGTGGGCGGAGCTGTTTTTGTGGAACAAAGAGAACCTCATTGCCGAGATCGACCAGTTCGATGCCGCGCTGACCACGATGCGCAACGCCCTTGTGGCCGACGACCGGGAGAAGCTGGAGGAGATGTTCCGCCTTTCCACCCAGCGCCGCGCCGCTTTTGATAAGAAGGCACCGTGACCCTCTCAGGCGCTGCGCGCCAGCTCCCCCGAAGGGGGAGCCCTTGGCAAATCAGGAATGTATGTACAAAACGCATGGGCACTTGGTGGCACAAACGCGCGGGCCCTGCCGAAACCGTTAGGAGGCACTATGCCGAAGCAGGAAGGACAGAAATCCAAACTTCTGGCGCTGCTGCACATTTTTGAGCAGCAGACCGACGAAAATCATCTGCTCAACGTCCCGCAGCTGGTGGAGCTGCTGGCGGCGCAGGGCATTTTGTGCGAGCGCAAGAGCGTGTACAGCGACATCGACGCCCTCAACGCGCTGGGGTACGACATCCAGCTGCGGCGGGGGCGGCACGGCGGCTACTGGATGGCCAGCCGGACTTTTGATCTGGCCGAGCTGAAGCTGCTGGTGGACGCCGTGCAGTCCAGCCGGGTGATTGCCAAAACCACCAGCGACCGGCTCATTGCCAAGCTGGAGGGTCTCGCCTCGCAATACGAGGCAAGCCAGCTGCAGCGCCAGGTATACGTCGATGGCCGCCCCAAGACCGCCAACAAGGAGCTGCCCTACAGCGTGGACGCCCTCTTCACCGCCATCAACGCGGGCCGGATGGTGCAGTTCCGCTACAAAAAGGCGGGCCGCCCCAACCTCAAAACCATCAGCCCCTGGCAGATGGCCTGGGAAAACGGCTGCTACTACCTCATCGCCTATCAGGACGAGAAAGAGCCCGTCGGCATCCGCCACTACCGGGTAGACCGCATGGCAGGCATCACGGTGCTGGACGAGCCCCGCCGGGGCAAGGAGCAGTTTGCGGGTTTTGATCTGCCCGCCTACCTGAAAAAGCATTTCAACATGTACGGCGGCGACGAGTACCGCGTCACCCTGCGGTGCACCGCCGACTTGGAGCCCGCCATGCGGGAGCGCTTCGGCTCCGGGCCCATCTTCCTGCCCGAGGGGGAGGAGCATTTCCATTTCGATGTGCCCATCTGCGTCAGCGACCAGTTCTACGGCTGGGTCTGCGGCTTTGGCGGCAAGGTGGAGATCACCGCCCCCGCCAAAGTGCGGGAGGGTCTGCAGGAAATGACCGCCCGCATCGCCGCAGCTCATTCGGAAACCTAAATAAGCAATAAACCGCGAAAAACGGCCCGCCGAAGCGGGCCGTTCTTGCGTTTATTCGGTTTCGTCCTCCGTCAAATCGTCAAACAGGATGCGCAGATAGTCGCGCCCGCCGTATACCACACGGTCTACAAAAACATCGTTTTCCTCGACATGGTAAAACGTCAGGTATTTCCCACTGACAAGATAACGCTCCTCGCTGTTGGCATCCGTCACAGCGGCAATCGGTGTACCGATCAAGGCGTGCTCCCGTAAAATGCGGATTTTCTTGGTGATTTTGGCCACGACGGAAATCGCTGCTTTTTCGTTGCTCAAATCTTCTGTGATATATGCTTTGATCTCCGCCAGATCATCCTGTGCTTCCGGGGACAAGTGTATCTTATTCATGCTCAATTCCGAGATTTTCCTCTACGGCCTCCAAGGTCAGCCAGCCCTTCTTCTCGCCGGAGCGACGTCCTTTTGCGATTTCGTTCATCAGCTGGATGGTCGCCTGGGCTTTCTCGTAATCGTGCATATCGACGATGGCGTATTTGCCCCGCCCGTTTTTGGTCAGAAACACAGGAGAGCCCACTTCCACATCCCGCAGGACCTCCGTGTAATTGCGCAAGTCGGAGATTGGTTTGATATTCGGCATAAGATCAACTCCCTTCGGCTCTAGTATAGCCGATTTTGCTGTAAAATTCAACTGCAAATTTTACAGCGCATTGTGTTCATCCCCAGCGAAAAACGGCCCGCCGAAGCGGGCCGTTTTCGTTTGGGGTTTGATGAAAACTGATAAAATCAGAAATGGCTTATTTTGCAGCCTTTACCGCAATACGGAAAACAGCGACCAGATAGGTCTTGCCGTCCTGCTCCATAGTGGCAGTTCCAACATACGCGGTCATTTCCACCTTTTTATCGTCAATATTGCCGTCTTTATCTTTTGCAGCGTCAGGAATGCTGAGCGTCATGGAATTTTCCAGCAAGTCTTCCGCCTGCCCCAGTGCATACATATCTTTCACGGCATCCGTCGTAAAGCCGGAAGTAACAATCGAATAACTGATTGCATAGAGATATTTCTCAGCGTTTGCGCCAGTATCGCCTACTGCTTCGCACAGAATTTTCTTTTCTGCTGCCGTCAAATCCTGATTCCGGCGATTATCAATTTCCTTCAAGCTGATCGGCGTTTTCTCAATTGCCGCAGCTGCATTCTTTGCAACGCTATCCAGCGAAGTATCTGCCTTAAACGACAAATCAATGCTATGCATCTTAGCTGCGTCATTCAGATAATCCACCACAGTAAAGGTGGTCTTGCCAGCGTCCTTGCCGCAGCCCACGAGAAGGGTGAGGGCCAGAGCGCTTGCCATGGCAATGGCCAGAACTTTTTTGAACAATTTCATTTTGTTGTGCCTCCTATTTCGATTTTGGGAGCCCCCAAACGGCTTCCGATCTCTGCTCCCATTATATATATATATATATACATCGTCAATATTTGGAGGCAAAATTTTTGCGGTTTGCGGTTTTTCAGCGTTTGGCACAAAACCGCGCATGAACTTTTGGTGCATCGTACCAAAACGGCCCGCCGAAGCGGGCCGTTGACTTGACAAAGCAGGAAATATCGACTATACTACAAATAAAGAAGGCGCTGCGACAAGCGGTTAGCCCTTTAGAGTAATGGTCTGAGCAAAGCTCGAACCGTCACCGTTCCGGGGTGGCGGTTCATTTTTTTACTCTGATCGTAAACGTTAATCCAAATAAATGGAAAGTCAAAGTAATAGGCATTCGCCTCACCCCCTTTGCAGTGGGATGAAGGGCCAGTGTACCGCCTGCCGTTGTATGCAGTGCCCTGCTGCTTACAGAAGCAGCAAGTATAGAGTATCATATCATTCGACAAGTTGCAAGGATGCACTGCACGGCTGAAAAGCTGTGTGGTGCTTTTTTGTTAAAAAAATTATGATTTGCAAACTTTTTATGAACCCTATTGACAAAGTGGGAAAACAGGAGTATATTTTTAGCAGTCGAACAGATAGAGTGCTAAAACAAGTAAAACCAATTC
>RKCM01000109.1 GCA_014858325.1 Oscillospiraceae bacterium
GCTCCCCCTTCGGGGGAGCTGGCGCGAAGCGCCTGAGAGGGTTTTCAAATCAGGATGCAGATGAGCCCTGTGCAGCCGTCGTTGATGACCTGCTCCAGCGTCTCCTGCAGGCGGGTGCGGGCCTCCTGGGGGATGTGGAGCAGCTTATTCTGCAGGCCATCGTTCACCAGCTCGTGGAGGCTCTTGCCGAAGATGTTGGACTCCCACAGCTTGATGGGGTCGGCTTCAAAATCCGCCAGCAGGCTCTGGACCAGGTCTTCGCTCTGCTTTTCTGTTCCCACAATGGGGCTGATCTCGGTGTGGATGGTGGCCTTCATCATCTGGATGGAGGGGGCGCTGGCTTCCAGCCGGACGCCGTACCGCCCGCCCTGCTGGACGATCTCCGGCTCTTCCAGCGTCAGCTCGTCGATGCCGGGCATTACGATGCCGTAGCCCGTGGCCTCCACCTGCTCCAGCGCGGAGCGGATCTTGTCGTAGGCGCGCTTTGCCCGGGCCAGCGAAAGGATGCAGGGCATCAGCCCTGCCTCGTCGCCGATGTCGAGGCCCGTCTGCTCGCTGAGCACCTGATAGAACACCTCCGGCCGCAGCAGCACCGTGATGCGCACCACGCCGTCCGCAAGATCCCGCCCGCTGAGGGTGGTGCTCTGCACCGCCTCGCAGTCCAGCGCCTTGCCGGAAAGGGCCACGTCCTTCATCCGGGAAATGCCCTCGGCGCAGGCCATGGCGGCCTGATACACCTCGGTCTGCAGCCAGTGGCCCCGGTCCAGCATGGTCACCCAGCGGGGCAGGGCAAAATCCAGCTCCCGGACCGGGAACTCGTACAGCACACTCTGCAAAATGTCGTTGAGCCGGGCCGCATCGAGGTCGATGCAGCTCACAGGCAGGACGGTGCGGCCATACGCTTCTTCCAGCGTTTTGGCCAGTGCCTGCGTCTCGGGCGCGTCGGGGTGGGTGCTGTTGAGCAGCACCACAAAGGGCTTGCCCAGCGCTTCCAGCTCGGCCACCACCCGCTGCTCGGCGGGGAGATAGTTTTCGCGGGGGATCTCGCTGATGGAGCCATCCGTCGTTACCACCACGCCGATGGTGGAGTGGTCCCGGATGACCTTCCGGGTGCCCGTCTCAGCGGCCAGGTCAAAGGGGATCTCCTCATCGTACCACGGGCTTTTCACCATGCGGGGCTTGTCGTTTTCCTCGTGGCCCATGGCCCCCTCTACCATATAGCCCACACAGTCGATGAGCCGCACCCGGCACTCGCCCCCGCCTTCCAGCGCCAGGGGCACCGCGCTTTCCGGGATGAACTTGGGCTCCGTGGTCATGATGGTGCGCCCCGCCGCCGATTGGGGCAGCTCATCCCGGGCCCGGAGGCGGGCAGCTTCCGGCCCCAGGACCGGCAGCACCAGCTGCTCCATAAACCGCTTGATGAAGGTGCTTTTGCCGGTGCGTACCGGCCCCACCACTCCGATCAAAATATCGCCGCCCGTCCGCGCGCTCATCTCGCGGCAGACGTCGCTTTGCTCCAAACGCTGTTCCAAAACGCTCTCCCCTCTCCTCCCGTTTTGGAACAATTTATGCGGAATCGCCTTTGACTATGCTTCTCCGGGAAGCGAGCGGGAGTTTTTCCAAGCGAGTGTCCGACGGGTGGGACCCTGCTGCCGCAGGCAGTAGGGCGGGGTATGGAATCCCCGACTCAATCGCGGGAAAAAGCTCCCCGAGCGCATCTCTATGCAGCACAAAAGGCCACTCCCTCACGGGAATGGCCCTTTTACTTGTTGAGGTTAGACCAGTGTCGGCACCACTTCCGCCAGCCGGTCGGCCAGCTGGGCGTGGCCCCTGCGCGTCAGGTGCATGAAGTCGATCTGGTTGAACTCGCACCCCTCGGCGTCCAGGAAGGCTGCGCCCTGCCGCTCGGCCACGATGCGCTCCTGCTCGGCTACGCCGCGGGATTTTTCCACACAGCCCTCGCCCATGACTGCATCGTGAAAGCCCTCTTTGATGCGGGGCGGGGCCACCACGAGGATGTTGGGCCCGTGGGTGCCCCAGCAATCCACGCTCTTGGCCTTCAGCAGCAGGCGCTCCATGCCTGCGCCGATGCAGGCTGCGTTGGCGTTGAAGCGCTCCTTTACGTCGTTGGTACCCAGCATGATGATGAGCAGGTCGATGACCTCATGGCTTTTGAGCAGCGGATAGGCCACGCTCAGCGCGTCCATGGATTCGTGGATGGGGTCCACAAATACGGTGGTCCGGCCCGAAAGCCCCTCCTCGGTGACCAGATACTCTTCGCCCAGCGCCTTTTGCAGGCGGCAGGTCCAGCGCTCGTCCTCGTTGAAGCGGATGCCGCCGTCGGCGCAGTCGGCAGGGTCGGCGCAATAGCCGTGGGTGTTGGAGTCCCCCAGGCAGAGAATGTGTTTTTTCATCGTTTTTCCTCCTGCTGTCGGAAATAATACACGGCACCCACCATGCCTGCGTCGTTGTGGAGCCGGGCGGCGCGCACCTCCAGCCCCTCAGCAAAGGCGGGCATGACGGAAGCTTTTACTTTTTTTGCCAGCGGCTCGATGAGCAGCTCCTGCTGGGTGCTCACACCGCCGCCGATGAGGATGAGCTGGGGGTTGAAGATGTGTACCATCCCCGCCAGCCCCTGTGCGATCTCGTCGATCCAGCGGTCCAGCAGGCTCAGCACCACAGGATCGCCCGCATGAGCCGCCGCAAAGATCGCACGGCCGTCCGTCAGCTTCGGGTTTTGTTTCCGGGCCTCCCGCACCAGGGCGGTGGTGGATGCGTAGCGCTCCCAGCAGCCCGTGGCACCGCAGGTGCACAGCACACCGTCCAGCGCGTGGGAGCGGTAGTGGCCCAGCTCACCGCCGAGACCCCGGGCCCCCTCCAGCAGACGGCCCCCGGTGAGGATGCCGCCGCCCACGCCGGTGCCCAGCGTTACACCGATGACGTCGGTGTATCCCCTGGCCCCGCCGACCCACACTTCGCCCAGACACATGCAGTTGGCGTCGTTGGCCACGGTGACGGGCCGGTGGAATTTTTCTTCCAGTTTTGCCCGGATGGGGCTGCCGATGTAGTGGGGCAGGCTGCCGCAGGTGCCGGCCACAACGCCACTGCGGCTGTCGATCTGGCCCGTGGCCGAGACGCCGATGCCCTCCAGCTGGGTCGGCTCCATCTTCTGCGCCTGCAAAAAGCGCTCTGCTGCGGCCAGCACGGTGTCCAAAATGGGGGTCAGGTAGCCGTCGAAGCTGACGCTCTCCTCTGCCCGGGCGAGGACAGAGCCCCTCTCGTCCACAAGGCCCAGCTTGACCGCCGTGCCGCCGATGTCAATGGCAAGATACTGTTTCATGGTCTTCTGGCCTCACTTGTGGGCGCGGATGGCCTTGGTGTAGCGGGCCGTGATCTCCGCCGGGCGGGTGATGGCACCGCCCACCACCAGTGCAAAGGCACCGGCGTACAACGCCTGCACCGCCTGCTCCGGGGTGTGGATGTGTCCCTCGGCAATGACCTTGGCCGGGCACTTGCGGGCCAGCTCCGCGATGAATGCAAAGTCTACGTCGTTGATGCCCTCGGTCTCGGGGGTGTAACCCCGCATGGTGGTGCCCACAAAGTCCGCACCCGCCTCGGCGCAGGCCATGGCGTTCTCGATGTTGTCGCAGTCGGCCATCAGGAGCTGGTCGGGGTACTTTGCCTTGATGGCGCGGATGAACTCCGGCGAGGTCTGGCCGTCCGGGCGGAGGGCTCCTGTGCCCTGCACGGCGAGGATATCCACCCCGCAGGCCACCAGCTCGTCCACTTCCTTCATGGTGACGGTGATGTACATGGGGGTGCCGGGGTAATCCTTTTTGATGATGCCGATGACAGGCAGGTCCACCACCGCTTTGATCTGGGTGATGTCCCGCACGGTGTTGGCCCGGATGCCCACCGCGCCGCTCTGGGCGGCGGCCTTTGCCATCAGGGGCATCACGCCGCCCTCCTTCGTGTAGAGGGGCTCGTGCTCCAACGCCTGGCAGGAGACGATGAGCCCGCCTTTGATCTGCTCAAACAGTTTTTCCTTATCCATCATGCTTTGTCCTCCATTCGGATCTTGATGACCGCTTTGCGTACCTTGCTGCAGCCGGGCCGGGCCACGCCAGGCTTGTGCAGCTCGCCGGGGAAGAAGAGGACGAAGCGCCCCTCTCCCAGGCTGCCCCGCACGGCGTCCGGGCTTTCCCGGAAGCCGATGTCGCCCGTAAAGCTGCCGATCTCCTCGCCGGGGGCCGTCTCGTAGCCCCAGCCCTCGCCGCCGATCAGGTCGATCTGCAGATCGGCGTAGAGGTGGTGGTACTCCGGGTGGGAGTCCGCGTCGTCGTGGAGCTCCGCGTCCATCACATTGATGAACACGTTCTCTCCGTCCACCTCAGTGCGGCCCAGCGGCAGCTCAGCCAGCAGGTGGGCGGTGGTGTAGGCAACGAGGTAATCAATGGCAGTATCGAGGTTTTTGTGGAAGCCCCGGTAGCGGCTCAGATGTTGCAGGGTATCGCAGATCATGATAAAATTTCTCCGTATCTTGTGTATTTTTGTTTTTGCAAAACCACAAACAGCGCCTGCCCTCTCCCCTCCCAAAGGAGACGGAGAGGGGGCGCTATCGGTGTGTTGCGAAATTACAGCTTGGCGATGGCGGCTTCGATCATGGCCTGTGCCTGTGCCACGATCTTATCGTCCTCGCAGGCGAGGGCGGGCATGGGCTCGCGGACGCTGCCCAGCTCCAGCCCGTACATCCGGCGGAGGATCTCCTTCTGCACGGCGTACAGGTTGCCGTGGGCCTCGCACATCTTATAGATGATGCGGTCGGCCTCGTACTGGATGGCCCGGGCCTTGGCGATCTCGCCCTTGTTGAGGCAGTCGTTCATGGCCAGATACAGCTCCGGCATCACGGCGTAGGTGCCGCCGATGCCGCCGTCGGCGCCGATGACGCGGCCGGAAACGAACTGCTCATCGGGGCCGTTGAAGACCACGAAATTGCCCTCGCCCCGGGCGGCGATGCCGGCGTCCTTGAACATCTGGATGTCCTGGGTGGGCATGGAGCTGTTCTTGACGGCCACCACGTTGGGGTTCTTGAGCATCTCGTGCAGCAGGCTCATGGTCAGGCCGGTGCCGGCCAGCTGGGGGATGTTGTAGATGACGAAATCGGTGTGGGGGGCGGCGGCGCTCATATCATTCCAATACTTGGCGATGGCGTACTCCGGCAGGTGGAAGTAGATGGGCGGGATGGAAGCGATGGCGTCCACGCCCACGCTCTCGGCATGGCGGGCCAGCTCCACGCTGTCGGCG
>RKCM01000042.1 GCA_014858325.1 Oscillospiraceae bacterium
TCGGCAGCACAGCGACGGGAAGCATCAGAGCTTTGCCCAGTTTCTGGAGATACTTCATCATAAGACACATTCCTCCTTAAAGAATGTTGTTGTTATGGAAAGCGCCTGGTTGTGTGCTGTCCATATTTTCGTAACATCATCTTAACACATTTTAAGAAAAAAGGAAAGGGTCTTCCATCAAAAGTTCATGCTTTTGCTTCAAAAATCCCGGTTTCCCGTTTTCTTCGTAAAAACTTTTTGGGAAATCTGCTCAAAGCAGAGACTTCGTCAAAAAAATATTTTCTTTGCCAAAACCTTAGCCACAAATCGCTTGCATCCCAGCGCAGAATCGGGTACAATCCTATTATAAAGGCGCCCTCTCAGGCGCTGACGCGCCAGCTCCCCCAAAGGGGGAGCCAAGAACGTTTTATCGACGCCCTTGCCTCTCCCTCTGGGAGAGGTGTCTGCGAAGCAGACGGAGAGGGCAAGGAACCGAACAAGGAGATTTACTATGGAATGGACTGACATCCAGCTCACCGTCTCAAAGGCCGACGCCGACAACGCCGAGGCAGTGGCGACCATGATCGCCGACGGCGGCATCTATATCGAAGATTACAGCGACATCGAGCAACAGGTGGCCGAGATCGCCCATGTGGACCTCATCGAGCAGGAGCTGCTGGACAAACCCCGGGATACCGTCATCATCCACCTGTATCTGGAGCCGGGCGCTTCCCCCGTGGAGACGCTGGCCCTCATCGCCGCCCGGATGGAAGCCGCCGGCATCCCCTACACCGCGGCGACCGCCGGCGTGGAGCAGGAGGACTGGCAGAACGGCTGGCGCAAATATTACCACCCCATGGAGATCGGCAGCCGCCTTGCCGTCGTGCCCTCCTGGCAGGAGTACGATACGCCCCGCGTCAAGCTCATCCTGGACCCCGGCCTTGCCTTTGGCACCGGCGGCCACGAGACCACCAGCCTCTGTCTGGAAGCGCTGGATGAGCGGGTGAAGGGCGGCGAGCGGGTGCTGGACATCGGCACCGGCAGCGGCATCCTTGCCATTGCGGCCCTCAAGCTGGGCGCTTCCGTGGCCGAGGGCGTGGACATCGACCCCGTGGCCGTCCGCACCGCCGGGGAGAACGCCGCCCTCAACGGCGTGGCCGACAAGCTCACCGTCCTGGTGGGCGATTTGTCCGATCAAGCCAGCGGCCAGTACGACATCGTCACCGCCAACATCGTGGCCAACGCCATCCTCAGCCTTGCCCCCGCCGTGCCCGCCCTCATGGCCGACGACGGCATCTTCATCGCCAGCGGCATCATCGACAGCCGCAAGGACGAGGTGCTGGCAGGCCTTGCCGCCGCCGGGCTTGCCGTGCAGGAAGTGAAGGAGAAGCGCGGCTGGGAGTGCATCGTCTGCAAGAAGGGTTGATCTTATGCCGCATCGTTATTTTACTACGGAAATTTCCGACGGCACCGCCATCCTGCGCGGAGCCGACGCCCACCACCTTGCCCGCGTGATGCGGGGCAAACCGGGGGATACCGTCATTTTGTGCGACGGCAAGGCCGTGGAGTATACGGCCACCATCACCGGCTTTGGGGACGAGACGGTGGAGTTCCGCGTGGAGCCGGGCTACCCCAGCGCCGCCGAGCCCACCGTGGAAGTGACCCTTTTTGTGGGTTACCCCAAGCAGGATAAGCTGGAGCAGGTCATCCGCCACGGCGTGGAGCTGGGCTGCGCCCACTTCGTGCCCTTCTTCAGCCGCTACTGCGTGGCGGCCCCCAAAAAAGAGGAGCAGAAGAACGAGCGGTACAACCGCATCGCCTTTGAGGCCGCCAAGCAGTGCGGCCGGGGCGTGCTGCCCGATGTGGCCCTGCCCCTGCCCAACTTCGGGGCCCTCTGCCGGGCGCTGGACGGCTACGACCTGGTGCTCTTCTGCTACGAGTGCGGCGGCGCACCCCTGCGCCAGCTGCTGGCAGATGTAACACCCGCCGAGGGCCGGCGCCTGAAGCTCGCTGTCATCACCGGGGCCGAGGGCGGCTTTGCCGCCGAGGAGGCCGAAATGGCCGCGAAGGCAGGCGCAAAGACCGTGGGCCTCGGCCCCCGCATCCTGCGGTGTGAGACGGCCCCGCTGGCCGTCCTCTCCGCCGTGATGACCCTGACGGGCAACCTCGAATAAGGACGTGAAAAATACAACAGCTTTTCCCGTTTTTCCCAGGAAAAGTATGCTATAATAGCGGCAGCTGAAGCAAAACCGGGAACGGTCAAACAGGAGGTGGATCGGATGGCAAACACGAACCCCAAAGCCCCCCGCAAAGCGTTGGTGCTGGCGGGCGGCGGCGCCCGGGGCAGCTATCAGGTGGGCGTCTGGCGCGCCCTCACTGAGCTGGGCTGGAAGCCCGACCTCATCACAGGCACCAGCGTGGGCAGCCTGAACGGCGCCATGTTTGCGCTGGACCTCTACGAGACGGCCCGGGATATGTGGCTGTCCATCCGCAGCCAGGACGTGATGGAGCTGCCCGAGCAGGACGCCGACCTCTCCGAGCTGCACCGCTTTCTGCGGGAGGTGGTGCGGCAGGGCGGCATGGACGTCACCCCGCTGGAGGAGATCGTAGAGCGGGTGCTGGACGAGGACGCGCTCCGGGCCTCCCCCATCGATTTCGGCCTGGTCACCGTGGAGCAGCGGGGCCTCCGCCCCCGGGAGCTGCCCCTGAAAGACATCCCCCGCGGCAAAGTAAAGGATTACCTGCTGGCCTCTGCCGCCTGCTTCCCGGCCCTGCGGGCCCACAGCATCGACGGCGTGAACTATCTGGACGGCGGCTACCGGGACAATATGCCCACCGCCCTGGCCCAGAAGATGGGGGCCGACGAGCTGCTCTGCGTCGATCTGGAAGGGGTGGGCATCACCCGCCCCAACCGCACCGGCCTGCCCACCACCCTCGTCAAGAGCTATTGGGAGCTGGGCGACATCCTCCACTTCGACCCCGACACCGCCCGCCGGAACATCGAGCTGGGCTACTACGACACCCGCCGGGCCATGGGCTATCTGCGGGGCTGCGCCTACGCCGTCTCCTGCGACGCCCAGAGCTGCCAGGACGCCGCGGCCTTTGCATGGCAGTTCGGCCAGCTGCAGAAGTTTGTGCGGGAGAAGTACCCCGTCACCCTGACGGCAGACGCGGCCCTGCGGCTGGCCAACCTGAAGGACGCCCACCTTGCCCCGCTGGAAGCCGCCGCCGAGGATGCAGGGGTGGACCCCACCGTTTACTACACCACTGAGACGCTGAGCAAGGCGTTTTTGGAAAAATGCGACCGGGAACGGCTGGAAGTTTTTGCCCCCCTGTTTGAGGGCACCGCCAGCGCCCCACAGGCCGCACGGGCGGCGCTGCTGCCCAACACATTTTTACAGGCGCTGGTCTGCCGGGTTCTGACCGGCCCGGCGCTGCCGGAGGTGACGGTATCGTGAAAACCTATCAGGGCGTGTCTGCTTCCCCGGGCCTTGTGCTGGGGCAGGTCAGCCTGCTGGAACACCATGTGGAAACTTTCCGGGATGGGCCCTTCCACCCGGAGCAGGAGCGGGAGCTGCTGGACAACGCCATCCATACAGCCCAGAAAGAGCTGGACAACATGGCCGAGCGCAGCGCCCCCACCGAGCAGGCCATCTTCCTTTTCCAGAGCATGATGCTGGAAGACGAAGGCATGATGAATGAGGTACACTTTCAGATCAAGGCCGGCCTCAGCGCCGCCGAGGCCATGGACCGGGTGGGCCGCCGCTACGCGGAGCAGCTGGCCAACATGAAGGATAACGCCTACATGCAGCTGCGGAGCGTGGACATTCTGGACGCCACCCGCCGGGTGGTCAATATCCTGACGAACCGTCCCCGGGTCTGGCTGGCGCTGGACCACCCCGTTATTCTGGCGGCGGAGCTGCTCATGCCGTCGGATCTGTTCAGCGTGCCTTCCGGCATGATCCTGGGCATCATCACCGCCGAGGGCAGCGGCCAGAGCCACGCCGCCATCATTGCCCGGGCCATGGGCATCCCCGGCATCGTGCAGGTGGGGATGGATTTCCTCCACGACTGCGATGGCCGGGCCGTCATTCTGGACGCCGCCAACGGCACCTGCACCCTCGACCCCGACGCGCTGGCCCGCCAGCAGGCGGTCTCCCGCATCTGCCAGCTCCAGCGGGAAGGGGCGCAGATGGCCTCCCTCCGGGCCCTGCCCAACCGCACCCGGGATGGGGCCGATTTTGAGCTGCTGGCCAACTGCTTCGGCCCCGAGGACATCGACACCGCCATGCAGTCCGGGGCCCAGGGCGTGGGCCTGCTGCGCAGCAGCTACCTCATGCTGCCGGGCCGCATTTTGGACGAGCAGGAGCAGTATTTCTTCTACAGCTCCTGCATCGTCGCCGCCAAGGGCTGCCCCGTCACCGTCCGCACCTTCGATTTCGGTGCCGACCGCACCATGGCCGATGCCTATCAGGGGCTGCAGTCCTCCAAGCTGGGCCTGCGGGGCATCCGCAGCAGCCTGCGCAACCCGCTGCAGTTCGAGACGCAGCTGTGCGCCCTGATGCGCGCCGCCGCCCGGGGCCCGCTGCGGGTGATGTTCCCCATGGTGACCAACGTGGAGGACTGGGACGCCGCCATGGCCACCGTGGAGCGCTGCCGCCAGCACCTGCGGGAGCGGCGGGTGCCCTTCAACGAGAACACTCCCTTCGGCGTGATGCTCAGCATCCCCTCCGCCTGCCTGACGGCCGAGGATTTTGTCGCCCACGGGTGCGATTTCTTCGTCATCGGCACCAACGACCTCACCCAGTACACCCACGCGGTGGACCGGGAGCTGGCCGTGGGCGAGCACTACTACCACCCCACCAGCAAGGCCATAAAAAAGCTCATCTCGCTGGTGATGGACGCCGCCCGGACAGGCGGCATCCCCGTCACCGTCTGCGGCCTTGCCGTGGGCACCCCCGCCAACGCCGTGCAATACTTACAGATGGGCCTGCGCAGCTTTTCCATGAGCCCGCAGGACCTGCTGGAGGCCAAAAAGGCCCTCCTCGAAGCCGAGGCCGGCACCGCCGCGCAAAAGCTTCCGGCCCTTGTTTGACCAACCAGAAAAACCGAAAAAGCCAGCAGCGCCGGAAGGATGCGGTCCCTTCCGGCGCTGCTGGTTTCTATGGGTATTGTGAGGATGGCGATTGAACACGCTCCCCCAGTCGCTTTGCGACAGCCCCCTCACGGAGGGGGCCTTTTACGCTGGTGCTGCCGGGGAGCAAAGCCTCCCTCTTTGAGGGGGGTGGCACGCC
>RKCM01000143.1 GCA_014858325.1 Oscillospiraceae bacterium
CTACGCCGACCCTGCGCTGCGGGGCGTGCTGCCGGATATGCAGACCGTGCACTGCATTCTGGGCATTCTGCTGCTGGTGGGGGCGGTGGTGTGGAGCACTCACAGAACCGGGCGCTTTTTGACCCTGGAGACCGAAAAGCTGACTGCCGCCGCGCAGGCGGTGGCGCGGAAGGATCTGGACAGTGCCGTGTTTTCCGGCGCGAAGGTGCGGGAGTACGAAAGCACTTTGCAGGCGCTGCAAACCATGGGCGATGCGCTGACCGGCAGCTTGCAGAAGCAGTGGGCCATGGAGCAGCGGCAGCGGGAGCAGATCATTCAGCTGTCCCACAAGCTCAAAACGCCGCTGACCATCATCGAGGGCAACGCGGAGCTGCTGGCAGAGGATGACGGCCTGACCGCAGAGCAGAAAGCGCAGGTGGAGTCTATTTTGCAGGGCGCAGAGCAGACCCGCACCTATCTTGGCAAGATCCGCGCCGAGGTGCAGACCCCGCTGCGCTATAAACGGAATGTGGAATAAAAATAAAGGGGCTGCTGCACGTTTTGTGCAGCAGCCCAACGCAAAAAGCGGCCCCGCCGCACGGAGTATTCCCAAAATCCCAACGGACAGAAGCGCTTCATCCTCTCCCGGATGAGGCGCTTCTGTGCTTTTCGGAATTTTTTTCCCGGCACCCCTTGCATCCCGCCCACTGCTGCGGTATGCTTAACCAATAGAGCATTTTGCAGAAGAAAGGGGGCGGCAGGAATGGACCGGGACGAGATCCGCTATCTGCTGGGCAGCACCATTTTTGCGCGGGCCAAAGCATACTGCGACCGGGTGGAAAATTTCGATTGCGAGGTCAACGACAACGGCGTCCGCCACATTCAGGCCGACGTGCGGGGCAGCGGCCGAAACCGCTACCATGCCCAAATCTGGCTGCGGGCCAACGGCAGCTTCGTCAGCGCCAGCTGCACCTGTCCTTTCAACGAGAACGGCGAGGGCCCGGCCTGCAAGCACATCGGGGCGCTGCTTTTGCTGGAAGCGGATGACGACGAGCCCGCACAGGAAAAGCCTTCTGCGGCCACCGAAAAAAAGCCCGGCCTGCCGAGCATCCCCGGCGTGATGAAGGGCAGCGAGTTTGCCCGGGAAGCGGCGGCCCGCAAAGACAGCTATGTGTCCAGCTTGGAGATGCTGTTCGGCAAAAAGTGGCGGGATGAGGAGCCGGAGTCGGATCATCAGGCCCAGCGGCTCATTGAAACCTACCAGAACAGCGCCATGGCGGAAATGGACAGCGGCCTGGAAACGGACCAGCCCCGGGGCTTTGTGGAGCTGGAGCCGGAGCTGAACCTGAGCGCGCTGGGGCGGCCTTTGCTGCGGCTCCGCATCGGGGGCGGCGGGCGGCAGTATGTCGTGAAGAGCATTCCCGGCCTTTTGGAGGAGATCCAGAAGGAACGGACCGTGAGCTACGGCAAATCGCTCTGCTTTGTCCACCGCTGGGACGCCTTCAACGCCGAGGCGCAGGCTCTGCTGAGCTTGCTGCGCCGCCAGCAGAGCGCCCAGGAGAGCCTGAACGCAGGGGGGATGCGCACCACCTTCAGCGGGATGAGCGGGGCCCCGGCAGGCAGCGAGCTGCTGTCCGGCGAATTATTTGACGAGCTGGTGGCCATGTACGAGCCCACCGGGCAGGTGGGCGGATACCAGCTGAAGAAAGGCCTGCCCGCCCTGAGCCTGAAGGCCGAAAAGCGGCGGGGCGGCGTGCACATTCAGGTGGAGCCTGGGCTGCACGTTTACTCCGGGTTTCAATTCGACTATTTGTACAGTGCGGATACGCTGTGGCAGGTAAAACACGCCGAAGCGGAGCGGCTGGTGCCCGCCCTGCAGGAGCTGTGCGGCAGCGGGCTGTTTTTTACCACTCGGGACGCGGCGGATTTTTGCAGCTTTGTGCTGCCGGAGCTGGGCCGAAAGCTGACCATCGACGACCCGGACCGGCTGCTGTTGAATCAGATCCCGCTGGAGCCGGTGGTGCAGTTTTATCTGGACGCGCCCCGGATGGGGGCGGTGCTGGCCCACGCAGAGTTTTTGTACGGGGAAGACCGGGTGACCCCCTTTGCGCCTGCTCCGGCTGGCCTGTTGCGGGACGCCCGGGCCGAAAAGCGGGCCGCGCGGCTGCTGGGCGCTTACCTGCAGCCCGGGGCCGAAGGAAACCCTGCCCAGTACGGCACCGCTGAGGACGATGCGGTGTATCGCCTGCTGGAAGAGGGCATCCCGGCCCTGATGGCCGAGGGCGAGGTGTATCTGACCGATGCGTTCCGCAATCTGCAGGCCACGCCGCCCAAGATCTCGGTGTCGGCGTCGGTGCACGGCAGCGTGCTGGATCTGGACGTGGACACCGGGGAGTTCCCGGTGGAGGAGCTGCGTGCCCTGCTGAAGTCCGTCCACCAGAAAAAACGCTACCACCGCCTGCGGGACGGCCGGCTGCTGAAGCTGGACGACTCGCTGGAAGGGCTGGACGAGCTGAACGAGACGCTGGAGCTTTCGGGCGCAAAGCTGGGCAAGGGCCACGCCGAGCTGCCCCTTTACCGGGCCCCCAGCCTCGATTGGGCCCTCTCGGGCCAGAGCGGGGTGCGGTTCAACCGGGACGACGCCTTCCGGCGGATCAGCCGGAGCTTCCACGCCGTGAAGGACAGCGAGTACACCCCGCCTGCGTCCTTACAGAAGATCCTGCGCAAGTACCAGCGGGACGGCTACCGCTGGCTGCGGACGCTGGACGGTTACGGGATGGGCGGCATCCTGGCCGACGATATGGGCCTGGGCAAAACGGTGCAGGTGCTGAGCTATCTGCTGGCGATGAAGGAAAACGGCGCGCAGCGCCTGCCCAGCCTCATCGTCTGCCCGGCCTCGCTGGTGCTGAACTGGGCCGAGGAATGCCGGAAGTTCACGCCGGAGCTGGACTGCCTTGTGGTGGACGGCGACGCCGCCCACCGGGCGGCGCTGGCCGAGCAGTGGAGCACCGCCGACCTGGTGGTGACGAGCTACGATCTGCTGCGGCGGGACGAAGAGCGCTATGCCGGGCAGGCGTTTTATGCCTGCATCCTGGACGAAGCCCAGGCCATCAAAAACCACACCACCCAGAAATACAAGGCGGTGTGCCGCATCCAGAGCCGGGTGCGCTTTGCGCTGACGGGCACCCCGGTGGAAAACCGGCTGGGCGAGCTGTGGAGCATCTTCTCCTTTTTGATGCCGGGCTATCTGCCGCCCTACAAGAGCTTCTGCGCCCGGTTTGAAAAGCCCATCGTGCAGGAGGAGGACGAGGCGGCGGCCCGGCGGCTGAACCAGCTGACGGGGCCCTTCCTGCTGCGTCGGATGAAGGCGGATGTGCTGAAGGAGCTGCCGCCCAAGACCGAGAACATCCACCGCATCGAGCTGGAGGAGGAGCAGCGAAAGCTCTATCTGGCGGCGGTGGTGGACGCCCGGGACAAGCTGCGGGCCGCGAAACCCGAGGACAAGATGGCGGTGTTTGCCGTGCTGATGCGCCTGCGGGAGATCTGCTGCGACCCGCGCCTTGTGGCCGACAACTGGACGGGCGGCAGCGCCAAGCTGGACGCCTGCATCGAGCTGGTGACCTCTGCCGTGGAGGGCGGGCACCGCATCCTGCTGTTCAGCCAGTTTACCTCCATGCTGGAGCTGCTGGCCCAGCGGCTGGATGAGGAGGGCATCAGCCACTTCACCCTGCAGGGCTCCACCCCCAAACCCATGCGGGCGGAGCGGGTGCGCCGCTTCAACAACGGGGAGGCCAGCGTGTTCCTCATCTCGCTGCGGGCGGGCGGCACGGGCCTCAATCTGACGGCGGCGGACATCGTGATCCACTACGACCCCTGGTGGAACGTGGCGGCCCAGAATCAGGCCACGGACCGGGCCTACCGCATCGGCCAGCAGAACCCCGTGCAGGTGTACAAGCTCATTGCGCAGGACACCATTGAGGAAAAGATCGTAGAACTGCAGCAGGCCAAGCAATCGCTGGCCGAGACCGTGACCGGCACGGCGGATGGAGCCATCCTTGCCATGAAGCCGGACGAGCTGCTGGAATTACTGGAGGGAGAGGAATAAGATGGATTATGCACTGTTCAAGGTGGCTGTGGGCACCCTTTTTGACCACCCGGAGACGATGCGCCTCAACGACGAGGGGCAGCTGGTCTCCACCATCGGGGACGAGGGGCTGTACGGCCAGGCCTGCCAGGTGCGGACGGCCCCCGGCGGCGTGACGGCAGCCGGGGTGACCCTGCCGCCGGATGTGGCGGAGGTGGTGAGCTTTTACGGCTACCACGGCTATGTGCACCAGAGCGAGCTGCAGTTTCTGGACGAAGGCCCGCTGTGGGATTATCTGGCCCAGCGGCTGGTGCTGGTGGGCCGGGCTACCGATGTGCTGAATGTGCCCCGGGTGCAGGGGGTGCGGATGCTGGAACTGGAGCAGGGCGGTGTGCTGCGCCGCCTGCCGGAGACCGCCGAGGAAGCCGAGAACCACCCGGGCTGGGCGAAGGTGATGCTGGTGGACGGCCGGACGGGCTATGTCCGGGATGTGGCGCTGGAGGAGGTGCGCTACCCGATGACGGCGGTGTTCTCCCAGCGGGAGGGGCTGCCCTTCAACGATGCGCTGGCCGAGACGCTGGGCACCGCCGCCGCCCGGCTGGTGCCGCAGGTGCTGGAGGACTGGTACGGCGGCAGCGAGGAGGCTTTCCGCGCTGCGGTCTGCGCACAGGCGGAAAAGTACCGGGGCACCGAGTACCGCTGGGGCGGCAAATCGGGCCGGGGCATCGATTGCTCGGGCCTTGTCAGCACCGCCTATATGCAGTGCGGCGTGCTCATTTACCGGGACGCCGGCATCGTGGAGGGCTGGCCCATGCACGAAGTAGCTTTTGAAGAGAAAAAGCCCGGCGACGCCCTCTTCTTCCCGGGCCATGTGGCCCTGTATCTGGGAAAAGGGCGGTACATCCACTCCACGGGCGCGGCGGCCAGCGGCGGCGTGGTGATCAACAGTCTGGACCCGGCGGACCCGCTGTACCGGGAAGATCTGGTCAAGAGCCTGTATGCGGTGGGAAGTATTTTTTAAGGAGAAAACGAACGTGAAAGTCTTCGATCTACATTGCGATACCCTCAGTGAGCTGCGCTATGCCGAGGAGGCGGGCCAGCCCAAGAGCTTTGCACACAACGATCTGCAAATTGATCTGGAAAAATTACAAAAAGGCGATTATATGCTCCAG
>RKCM01000195.1 GCA_014858325.1 Oscillospiraceae bacterium
CTATCCCCTGCTGTGGATGATCAGCGCCACCTTTAAGGACAACAGCGAGATCTTTGCAGGCATCGGCCTGTGGATCAAGAACCCCACTCTGGAGGGCTATCGGAACGCACTGAACAACTTCGGCGGCTCCATCAACATCCTGCAGGCCATGCTGAACACGTATTCCTACGTTCTGCCCAAGGTCATCTGCACCGTGGTGTCCTCCTGCATTGCAGCCTACGGCTTTGGCCGCTTCGACTTCCCCGGCCGGAAGATCCTGTTCAGCATCATGCTGGCCACCCTGTTCCTGCCGCAGGTCGTTCTGAACGTGCCGCAGTTCTTGCTGTACACCAAGTTCGGCTGGGTCAACAGCCCCTTCTATCTGGCCATCTGGGTCCACTGCGCCTTTGCAACGGAGACCTACTTCGTCTACCAGCTGGTGCAGTTCATGCGCAATGTCCCCCGCGATCTGGACGAGGCTGCCGCCATTGACGGTTGCTCCTCCTTCCAGACCCTGTACAAGGTCATTGTCCCCATGCTGATGCCCGCGCTGGTGTCCTGCGCCCTGTTCCAGTTCATGTGGAGCTGCAACGACTTCATGGGCCCCCTGCTCTACGTGCAGACCCCGGCCAAGTATCCCATGTCCCTGTTCGTCAAGCTGTCCATGGACGGTGATACCGGCTTTGCCTGGAACCGCATCCTGGCTCTGTCTCTGATCTCCATTCTGCCGCAGCTGATCGTCTTCTTCTGCGCACAGGATCAGTTCGTCGAGGGCATCTCCGCCGGTGCTGTCAAGGGCTAAGCCCCACCCGCCGCGTGCATCTCTGACGCAACGCAGCAACACCCCCTGTGCAGCCGCACAGGGGGTGTTTTTTGGTTCAGCCTCGATGGCTCTTTCTGTATTGCAGCGGCCCCGTCCCCATGGCTTCGTGGAAGACCCGGCGGAAATGGGCGGCGCTGGCAAAGCCCGTCTGTTCGGCCACCGTGCCGATGCTGAGCTCTGTGGTCTCCAGCAGCTTCTGGGCGGCCTCGATGCGGCGGCCGTTGATGTAATCCACGATGGACTGCCCCGTCACCCGCCGGAAGAGCCGGCTCAGGTAGTAGGGCGAGATGTAGAACTTTGCCGCCACCTCGGTGAGGGAAAACTTCTGCTGGTAGTGGGCAGCAAGATAGGCGCAGATCTGCTCCACCGTCTCGTTCTGGGGGCGGACGGCGTGGTGCTCGGCCTGATTTTCCTGCTGGGCATAGTGGAGCAGCAGGGCCAGATAGAGGGTCCCCGGGTAATCCGGCTCCCTCGCGGCGCTCCGCATCAGCTCCAGCAGCGTCCGCAATCGGCTGGACCACTGCACCGTGCCGTACAGCACGAGGGTCTGCCCCGGCGCAAACAGAGCGCTGTGGTCCGGCAGGGTGCTCTTCATCTCGTGGAGGACCCCCACCGGGAAACGGCAGCCCAGCAGCTCCGGCGGGACGCTGCCCGCCTGCCGCAGGGTGCCCTCGCCGGGGCCCAGCAGCACCGTACTGCCCGGGGCCGCCAGCGTGGTCTGGTCGCTCCACTGGACATTGCAGCTGCCGCCCGATACCAGAATGAGGAAACAGTCCTCCTCGCTGGCGGGAAGGCTGAGCGCCTCCCCGGCCAGCCGCAGCGTTTCGGCTGTGATCCTCGCATTGAATTTTTCCCGTTCTGCACGCATCCCGCGCCTGCCCCCTTTGTTCCGTGTTTTCTTTTAGTGTACCATGGCTGGCCCGCCCGGGCAAGCTGCAACCGCAACGACCTTTCAGGAGGTTTTATCATGAATCTGACGCTCATCCGCTCCACCACCCGCAGCGCCGTGCTGGAGCTTGAAAACGGCCTGTGCTACCGCCCGGCCCACCCCTTCATCGTCCGGCTGGACGGCAAGCCGGTCTATGAGGCCTGCGGCACCAACGTCTTCTCCCTCTTTTCCCTGCTGCCCGGCACGGAATATACCGTCACCGTGGAAGCCGAGGGCGAGACGCTGCGCTGCACCTTCACCACCGAGGCGGAGACGTTCTTTGTGGACGCCTCCCGCTACGGCCTGGTGGCCGACGGCGTGACGGACAACACCGTCAAGCTTCAGGCCGCCCTTTCCACCTGCCCGGCGGGCGGCACCGTCTACGTTCCCGCCGGCCGCTACCGCACCGCCAGCCTCTTTTTGAAGAGCCACACCACCCTCTATCTGGAAAAAGGCGCGGTGCTGCTGGGCGATAACGACCGCACCCACTACCCCATCCTGCCCGGCGTGCTGCCCAGCGAGAACGAGGTGGACGAATACTACCTCACCGGCTGGGAGGGCAACCCTCTGGACAGCTTTGCGGGCCTTTTGAACATCACCCAAGTGGAGAACGTCACCGTCACCGGCGAGGGCACCCTGGACTGCGACGCCCAGAACGGCGACTGGTGGGTGAACCCCAAGGTGAAGCGGATCGCATGGCGGCCCCGCGCCGTGGCCATGGTGGACAGCAAGTACGTCTGCCTCCACGGCATCACGGTGCAGAACAGCTACGCCTGGACCATCCACCCCATCTTCGTGCGGCATCTGGACCTGCTGAACATCCGCATCCACAACCCCTACAACGCTCCCAACACCGACGGCATCGACCCGGAGAGCTGCTCCCACACCCGGATCATCGGCGCCAACATCCACGTGGGCGACGACTGCATCGCCATGAAGGCCAGCAAGGTCTTTTTGGGCATGAAGCTGAAAAAGAGCTGCACCCACACCGTCATCCGCAACTGCCTGCTGGATAAAGGCCACGGCGGCATCGTCATCGGCAGCGAGATGAGCGGCGGCGTGAAGGACATGGTGGTGACCCAGTGCCTCATGGACCACACCGACCGGGGCCTGCGGGTGAAGACCCGCCGGGGCCGGGGCAACACCGCCGTCATCGACGGGCTGGTGTTCCGCAACGTGGAAATGCGGGGGGTCAAAGCGCCTTTCGTCATCAATATGTTCTATTTCTGTGACCCCGACGGCCACAGCCCCTACGTCCAGTGCCGGGAGGCTCTGCCCGTGGACGAATACACCCCCAAGCTCGGCAGCCTGACCATGGAGGACATCGTGGCCACCGACGCCCAGTTCGCAGGCTGCTACTTCGACGGCCTGCCGGAGCAGCCCATCGAGCAGGTGACCATGAAGAACGTCACCATCACCTTTGACCCCAATGCCGAAGCCGGACAAGCCGCCATGGCGGACAACCGCCCCCATGTGAAAAAACTGGCCCTCTACGCCGAGAACGTGAAGTCCATCGAGCTCCACAACGTCAAGATCGAGGGCTACGAGGGCGAGCGGCTGCATCTGGTCAACGTCGGCCATTTTGAGGAGGATTGAGCACCATGACCCATGAAGAGATCTTATCCATGCTGGGCGATTACGTCGATTCTCTCATCGCCCATTCCAGCGCCGAGGCCCCCATGTGGAACATCGAAAAAGTGCGCAGCGGCAAGCCCAACAAGTGGAACTACATCGACGGCTGCATGATCACCGCCACCCTGAGCCTGTACAAGACCACCGGGGACGAGAAGTATCTGAACTTTTCCAAGGACTTCCTCGACTATTTCGTACAGCCGGACGGCTCCATTCAGACCTACGACCCCAAGGAGTACAACCTCGATAACATCAATCAGGGCAAAAACCTCTTCACCCTC
Source organism: Oscillospiraceae bacterium (assembly GCA_014858325.1). Classification (GTDB taxonomy): domain Bacteria; phylum Bacillota; class Clostridia; order Oscillospirales; family Ruminococcaceae; genus Faecalibacterium. The sequence continues at coordinate 3,644 of RKCM01000195.1, forward strand.
TACGACATCTACGGAGAGGAAAAGTACCGCAAGGCCATCGATACCATCCGCAGCCAGCTGGACACCCAGCCCCGCACCAAAGAGGGCAACTTCTGGCACAAGGATATCTACCCCTGGCAGGTCTGGCTGGACGGCACCTACATGGCCCAGCCCTTCTACATGGATTACGAGACCCGCTACAACAAGATGCAGGGCTGCATCGACAGCTACAAGCAGTTCATGAACATCAAAAAGCACATGCGGGACGAAAAGACCGGCCTGTACTACCACGGCTACGACGAGAGCCGCCAGATGTACTGGGCCGACCCCGTCACCGGCTGCAGCCCCAACTTCTGGCTCCGGGCCATGGGCTGGTTCCTGGTGGCCATGGTGGACGTGCTGGAGCGGATGGACGAGCAGCTGTACAACGAGTACCGGGGCATCATGGCCATGCTGAAGCAGACCGTGGAGGACGTGCACTGGTTCCAGGACGAAGCCACCGGCATGTTCTGGCAGGTGATGGACCACCCCGGCGTGGAGGGCAACTATCTGGAGACCAGCGGCACCGCCCTCTTCGCCTACGCCGTGCTCAAGGGTGTGCGTCTGGGCTATCTGCCCAAGCGGATGGCGGCCTGGGCCGAGAAGGCCTTCTACGGCACCTGCGACAAATATCTCTCCAAGAACCCCGACGGCAGCCTGCAGCTGGGCGGCATCTGCCTGGTGGCAGGCCTCGGCGGCAAGGACCACCGGGACGGCTCCCTCGCCTACTACTTCAGCGAGCCCGTCGTCTGCAACGACGCCAAGGGCGTCGGCCCGCTGGTGCTGGCCTATACGGAGATGATCCAGAGATAAGAATCCCCGCCCTCTCCGTCACCTTCGGTGATACCTCTCCCAAAGGGAGAGGCAAGGGCCTGCCCGCAACGCCTTGGCTCCCCCTCTGGGGGAGCTGGCGCGTATGCGCCTGAGAGGGCGAGCCACTGATAGTAAAAGCCAACCGCCACGGTGACAGTGCCGTGGCGGTTGGCTTTTTGCACACTTTTTTACTTTTCCGTCGTCCCTCAGAACGCACCTTGAGTATACCGGGAAAAGCGGGATCTGTAAAAGGTATCCTGGGTATCGCTGGGATATGATTTTGGTATGGCTCAAACTTCCGTGTGGGAGGCTGCGCTGCTGTCCTCATTTTCATCATCGAGGTCAGGGCCGGGGCCCTCGTCCAGATCAAGGCGCAGGCGGTCGCTTTCCTCATCGTCCAGGTCCCGTTCCTGCCGGGCATCGTATTCGTTCCAGAACTCCCCCCGGTGCAGGGCAAAATCAAAGGCTGCCATCAGGCAGGCCCCACCAAAGGCGCTGACCATCAGCACGATGCAGAGGAGCACCGAAAGAAAATCGTACTTCCAGCGCTGAGGCCTTGCGGCAAAGTACAGCACCTCGCACCCCAGAAGGATCAGCCCTGCCGCCGGGGCGATCTTCAGCGCAAGCTCCCAGTTGAAATGCGGCACAAAGAAATAGCAGAGGAACAGCACGCCGCAGACGATCAGGCAGACTCCCAGCGTCAGGGTGCCCACCCGGCG
>RKCM01000171.1 GCA_014858325.1 Oscillospiraceae bacterium
CTTTTCAGCGCTCTCTCATTGGTTCTTTCCGTTTTGCTTCCGGCCTCCTCAAGAAGTCATTCTTTGTGGCGGCCCTTGGCGCTCAAGTATAATACCATACCCCGGCGAGAATGTCAACACCTTTTTCCATCTTTTTTCAAAAAACTTGAAAATAATCGCTCCCAGAGGAGACTTGCAGTTTTTCGCAGGCTGTTATATTATATAATTACATTATAGAGTTCAAAGGGGCAGAGGAGGCCATCCAGATGATCCTGACGGTCAACATAGGCAACACACACATTACCGTAGGCGGCTACGAGCAGGACCGCCTGGCCTTCTGCGGGCGGCTCCACTCCGACAATGCCTGCACGGTGGACGAATACGCCATCCGGCTGGTCAACCTGCTTTCGCTCTACCATGTCTCCCCCGCCCAGATCGAGGGCGGTATTCTGGGCAGCGTGGTGCCCGCGCTGACAGGGCAGGTGCTGGCGGCTCTGCGGATGCTCTGCAGCGCCCGCATCCTGACCGTGGGGCCCGGCCTCAAGAGCGGCATCAAGCTGCGGCTGGACAACCCCGCCCAGCTGGGGGCCGAGCTTCTCTGCGGCGCCGTGGCCGCGCTGGCGGAGTGCCCCGGCCCGTTGGCCGTCATCTCGGCGGATACCGCCATCTCCATCATGGCCGTCAACAACAAACAGGAGCTGGTGGGCGGCGTCATCCTGCCGGGGCCGCAGCTCTCCATCGGAGCGCTGGTACAGAAGACCGCCCAGCTGCCGCAGATCGATCTCTCCGCCCCCGCCCCCACATCTGTATTGGGAAAGAACACTTCCTCCTGCTTACAGAATGGTTTCGCGCTGGGCACCGCCAGCCTGCTGGATGGGCTGGCCGACCGCTTCTGCGCCGAGCTGGGAGCCGAAACAAAATTCTACGCCACCGGCAACCTGCCCCACTCCATCCGAGAAGCCTGCCGCACCCCCATCCATTACCGTGAGACCCTCATTACCGATGGCCTCTACCGCATCTGGCTGCGAAACCGAAAAAGCTGATACAGTTTGATTTGATTTTTTCTGCAACCTGTGCTATACTATGGTGGTACTTGATGTACCCCATCGGTTTGCGATCGTAGCTCAGCTGGATAGAGCGTTCGGCTCCGACCCGGAAGGCCAGAGGTTCGAATCCTCCCGGTCGCACCAGGAAGCCCCCAGACACACAGGTGTCCGGGGGCTTCTTTTTGTTTTGGGAGGGCTCGCATCCGCGGGTTCAAAATTCTCTGCCGCAAAGCTCGAAAATCATCTTGCAAAAGCAGAAATTCCCTTTATAATAGAGCTTGTGCCCCGGTGTGCGCGGGCACGGTCTGGTTTAGGAAAAAGGAAAAAGGAATATGAAATCAACGACCAAAACGCTGACGGAAGGCCCTCTCGCCAAGCAGATCCTGCTGGTGAGCCTTCCGCTGGCGCTTTCCAATCTGCTGCAGGTGCTGTTCAACCTGTCGGACGTGGCGGTGGTGGGCCGTTTTGCAGGCTCCACCGCGCTGGGTTCGGTGGGCTCCACCACCATCTTCGTCACCCTCTTCACGGGCTTCCTCATCGGCCTCAGCAACGGCATCAATGTGCTGGTGGCTCGCTTTTACGGTGCCCGCCACCCGGACGATGTCCGCAAAACCGTCCACTCGGGCGTTCTGGTCAGCCTCATTGCGGGCGTGATCCTGCTGCTCATCGGCTTGGTGGGTTCTCCCGCCCTGCTGCGCCTGCTCAACACCAAGGAGGACCTGCTCCCCGGTGCGATCCTGTACCTGCGGGTCTACTTCCTCGGTATGCCGGCGCTGGCCCTCTACAATTTCGGCAATGCCATCTACAGCGCCATCGGCGACACCAAAAAGCCGCTGTTCTTTCTTTCCATCGCGGGCGTTCTGAACATCCTGCTCAATCTGTTCTTCGTCATCGTCTGCAAGCTGGATGTGGCGGGCGTGGCACTGGCTTCCAGCATTTCCCAGTGTGTCTCCGCCTTCCTCATTCTCCGCTCCCTCACCCGCTCGGAGGACTGCATCCGGCTGGATTTCAAAGCCGCCCATCTCGACCCCGCCATGACCAAGAGCATCCTGGCGCTGGGCGTCCCGGCCGGGTGCCAGAACGCCATCTTCGCCATTGCCAACCTCTTCATTCAGGCGGGCGTCAACTCCTTCGATTCCCTCATGGTCAAGGGCAACTCTGCCGCTGCCAACGCCGACCTCATCATTTACGATTCCATGGCCGCCTTCTACATGGCCTGCGCCAGCATTATGAGCCAGAACTACGGTGCAGGCAAGCCCGACCGGGTAAAGAAGAGTTACTTCATCTCGCTGGCCTACTCCTTTGGCATCGGTCTGGTGCTGGGCGGCAGCCTGTTCTTCTTCGGGCGGTATTTCCTCGCCCTCTTCACCACCGAGGCCGCCGTCATCGACGCGGGCATGAAGCGCATTCAGGTCATGGGCCTCGCCTACTGCGTCTCCGCGTTCATGGATTGCACCATCGCCGCCTCCCGGGGTCTGGGCAAGACCATCGTCCCCACCATCATCGTGGTGCTGGGTTCCTGCGTCTTCCGGGTGATCTGGGTGTACACCATCTTCGCCCATTTCCACACCATCCCTGCGCTCTACCTGCTCTACCCCTGCTCCTGGACGCTGACGGCCATTGCCGAGATCCTCTACTTCATCCACAGCTACAAGCAGGCCATGAAAATATTTGCATAACAAAAAAGGAACGGTGCTGCAGCACCGTTCCTTTTTTGTTATACTTTGATCTCTCCCGCCAGCACCCGCTTATAATCCTCGTAATTGCGGGCCAGCAGAGCCGGAGTGTCTAGCCCATAGGGGCACTTGGCCTTGCACTGGTTGCAGTGCAGGCAGCCCTCGATCTTTTTCATCTTGGCTTGTCCCTCGGGGCTGAGCTGCGCCGCCGACGGCGAGCGCCGCAGCAGCAGGCTCATCCGGGCGCAGTTGTTGATCTCAATGCCGGCCGGGCAGGGCATACAGTAGCCGCAGCCCCGGCAGAACTCGCCGCACAGCTCGGCACGGTCCTGCTCGATGACGGCCCGCAGTTCCTCGTTCATCCGGGGCGGGTCGTTGATGTAGGAGAGGAACTCGTCCAGTTCCTTCTCCCGCTGCACGCCCCAGATGGGCAGCACGCCGTCGTACTGGGCCTCAAAGGCATAGGCGGCGGCGCTGTTGGTGATGAGCCCGCCCGAAAGCCCCTTCATGGCGATGAATCCCATCTCATGCTTCCTGCACAACTCCACCAGCTCCAGCTCCTGCTGCCCCGAGATATAGCTGAAGGGGAACTGCAGCGTCTCGTACAGGCCGCTTTCAATGGCCTCGTGCGCCACCGAGAGCCGGTGGTTGGTGATGCCGATGTGCCGCACCATGCCCTTTGCCTTGGCCTCCAGCATGGCCTCGTACAGGCCGGTGCCGTCGCCGGGCTTGGGGCAGAAGGCCGGATTGTGGAACTGGTACAGATCAACGTAGTCCGTCCGCAGATTGTGCAACGAGGTGTGCAGATCCTTCCAGAACTCCTCCGCGTTCTGGGCGGCGGTCTTGGTGGCGATGTAGACCTCAGAGCGGATGCCGTCGAAGGCCTCTCCCAGCTTCACCTCGCTGTCGGTATAGGCCCGGGCGGTGTCGAAGAAGCGGATGCCAGCCCGGTAAGCTTTCCGGGCCAGATGCACCGCATCCTCCTGCGAAATGCGCTGGATGGGCAGCGCGCCAAAGCCGTTTTTGTTCACCGTGATGCCGGTGCGGCCCAAGGTAACCATATCCATAGCAAAACCTCACTGATAATCATGGTTCAGGAACATCGCCTTGATCTGCACGATCTCGTCGTACTCTTCCTGTTCCACTTGCACGTCGGCGTTCACTTCCTGCAGGCGATGCTTCACGGCGTCCAGCGCCTCGGCGGCGGTCACCGCGCGGCCCTCCTCCACGGCATCCCGCATCTGCTTGAGGACGACTGGGTGGGCGTAGGTACTGGGCACCGGGAAGTTACTGCCCGGGTAGCCTTTTATGTATTCCGCCATGGCGGCTTCGGCCCGCTCGGCCCGCTTCATGATGGCGTTGCGGTTGTTGCGGGCGGTGGGCATCATGTTGTAGCTGGAGAAGAGGAAGATGGCCGCAAAGCCAAACAGGGCAAAGTAGATGCCGTAGTTGCCGGTATGGCTCAGCAGGCAGTGGATGCCGTAGGCCGCCGCCACCACGCCAAACAGGCTGATGATGAGGGCCACATACTTGTACACCGGCTTACTTTTGAGCTGGGCCCGCTTGCGGCGCTCGGCTGCAGAAAGCTCCTGCGCCAGCTCCGGCTTCTTGGCGAGGTAATCGCCTGCCCGCTTCAGGTCGCCCACGGTGCGCTCGGCCTCCTTGGAGAGCTGAGGCAGTTTGCGGGCTGCTTTTTCCGCCTGCTTTTTCTCCACAGCGGCCTCGCCCGCCTCGCTCAGCAATTTGATCTGGGGCTGCTCCTTGGCCAGCACTTCCAGCAGAGCGTCCACGTCCCGCTCGTCCTTAAAATTGCACTGCTTCTGCTTTCCGCCGTCGTACTCCACCACGAGATACGCCATGGAGGCGAACATTCCCTTGCCGGTAAAGCCGCCTGCGCTCATGGCCACCCGCTTGAAGACCCGCTGGATGCTGCCGTAGGGCAGGTAGTAGCGGCGGTCGATGTAAAAGCTGTTCAGGTAGAGGGCCTTTTTGCCCACGCCGCAGGGGCCGATCTTTTTGCAGCTTTTTTTGTCGGTTTCCAGGGTCTGGGCGTCGAGCTTTGCAAGGCCCAGCTGTGCAGGTTTGAAGATCATACGGATTCCCTTCTTTGCGTTTTTGTTCCCCTTTATTTTCCCACCCGGCCCCGCAAAAAGCAAGGCCCTTTTGAAACAAAAAGCCGACCGCTGGGTTGGCAGCGGTCGGCGCAGAGTTTGTGGAAAAACAGCCGCCCGGAATGGGGTATTGCGGCTTTATGCAGCCTTCTTGGCGGTGTGCTTCTTGGTAGCGTAGAGGAAGAGGGCCAGCATTGCGATTGCGAAGACGACACCGATGGGATAAGCCACTGCGGTGTTGTAAGCCACCAGCTTACCATCCGCATAGGTGTTGATCATCTTGCCCAGGCACTCAGGTGCCAGCACGAAGTAGGTGCAGGACACAGCGCTCATGAAGGTAGCGGGCACAGCGGTGATCCAGTAGTTCTTC
>RKCM01000227.1 GCA_014858325.1 Oscillospiraceae bacterium
GGGCAGCGCCCGGGGCGTGTGGGCCGCTACCGTCACGAACCGCTTTGCCAGCGGGGCCAGCAGGTCCAGCATCTCGTCCACGTCCTTGTCGGCCATGATGCTGAGGAGGAAGACGAATTTCTCCCCCGGGAAGCGGTCCCGCAGGCTCTGCACCGTGGCCCGCATCCCGTGGGCATTGTGGCTGCCGTCCAGCACAAAAGCGGGCGCGCGGCGCAGCAGCTCAAAGCGGCCCGGCCACTGCACCGTCTCCAGCCCCTTGCGGATGGCCTGTTCCGGGATGTGCCATCCCCTGCCCCGCAGCACCCGCAGGGCGGTGATGGCCACCGCCGCGTTCCGGGGCTGGTAGCTGCCGATGAGGGGCAGGCGCACGCCGTCCAGACCATCGAAATCAAAGGTCACTTCATCGAGGTCGCCGCCATCCAAGCGCAGTTTGGAGAAATCCACCACCGTCAGCGGGGCGCGCTGCTCCTTTGCCACGCGGGCGATCACGGCATCGGCCTCGGGCACGCCGCCGTAGCTCACCGCCGGGCTGCCGGGCTTGAGGATGCCCGCCTTGGCGGCGGCAATGTCGGCGAGGGTGGGGCCCAGCTCTTTCACATGGTCCATCCCCAGCGCCGTGATGACCGCGCACTCCGGCGGGTCGATGACGTTGGTGGAGTCCAGTGTGCCGCCCAGGCCCACTTCCAGCACCACGATGTCGCACTGCTGCCGGGCAAACCAGAGCATCCCCAGCGCCGTGATGATCTCAAACTCGGTGGGGATATCCGTCATAGCGTCGGCGGCGGGGCGAACCTGCTCCACCAGCCGCACCAGAGCCTCGTCAGGGATCTGCTCGCCGTTGATCTGGATGCGCTCATTGAAGCGATTGATGAAGGGCGAGGTGAACAGGCCCACCCGGTAGCCTGCCGCCTGCAGGCAGGAGGCCAGCATGGCTGCCGTGCTGCCCTTGCCGTTGGTGCCCGCCACATGGACGAATTTCAGCGTTTTGTGGGGGTCGCCCAGGGCGGCCAGCAGGGTGCGGGTGCGGCTCAGGCCCGGCTTATGGCCTGCCCACTGCACCGCATGGATGTATTCCAGCGCTTCTTCGTAGTTCATTGCACGATCTCCCGCAGGGATTTATTTTGGAGCAGCAGCCGCACCAGCACAGTATTCACAGCGCTCAGGATGAGGGCGTTGGGGATGCGGGCTGCCAGCACCGGCCAGGCGTAGCCATAAAACAGATGGAGGGCGATGGAGTTGATGATCACCGAGCCCACCACATGGCCCGCCGTAATGGAGAGCTGCAGCCGCAGCCCCAGCCGCAGCTGGGAGAGCTGCCGGAACAAAAGGCCGGACACAAGGCCCACCGAGCCCGCGCCCAGGGTGATGAGCGGGTTGATGGAGTAGCCCGAGAGGGTGCCGCCGATCATGTCGGCCAGCGCACCCACGGCAAAGCCGCCCGCCGGGCCAAACCAGACTGCCGCCAGATGGGTGGGCAGCGCCCCCAGATTGAACCGCACAAAGCCGGTGGAGATGGTGAACACCCGGGCAAAGACGATGCTCATGGCGGTGAGAAGCGCCAGCATAACCAGTGTGCGGACCGAAGTTTTGGAATTTTTCATATCAATTGTCCTCCCCGTAAATGGGAAATTGGCGGGGCGGGCAGACAAAAACGCCCTCCCCTGTGACAAACCGCACAAAGGAGGGCGTGATTCAACGTTTCACATCCAGGCAGGGCGCACCGGCCCACGCCTGCACCCAAGTCCATGCAGCAGCGGGATGCAGGCCGCGCACCGCGGGTCTCCCTTCGTCCGCAGCACAACTCCCCGTTGATGCGGCACTTAACGCGCGTGGCCTTACTCTGTTGATACTGCTATTATATGCCTTTTTCCCCGCTGTTTCAACCGCATGGATGCAACACCTTGCACGAAGAAGAGAAAATATTTTTGGTGGATATCGACAAAACGTTTTTCTCCCGCAGACAACGACTCCCGGATGCCCGGCGGAGAGGTTGAGTTTCGGCGGAAAAAATGATATGATGGACTTACTGTATTGATAGAAAGGACGTCCTCTTATGAAATTCAACGAGATGACCTACACCCGCCCGGACATTGACGCGCTGCTGGCGAAATGCAAAGAGCTGGCTGTCAAGGCTGCTGCCGCCGACAGCGACGAAGCCATCGTCGCCGCTTACTACGAGCAGAGCCGCGCCTTTGCCGATTACACCACGGCATCCAACCTCGCCAACATCCACTACACCTGCGACACCCGCGACGCCTACTGGAAGGCCGAGCAGGATTTCTTTGACGAGAACAGCCCCGCCGTCTCCAACGCCAGTGTGGAGATCAGCAAGGCTTTCCTCGCCAACCCCCATGTGGATGCGCTGACCAAAGCGCTGGGCACCACCTGCGTGGCCGGCATGAAAAACGCCGTGCTGGGCATGGACGAGCGCACCCTCGACCTGCAGAAAGAGTACAACGCCCTCGTCAGCCAGTACCAGCAGATCTACGGCGGCGCACTGGTGGAGCTGGACGGCAAGCAGCTGACCATCCCCCAGCTGGGCCCCTATAAGGAGAGCCTGGACGCCGCCACCCGCCGCGCCGCCTATGAGGCCGAGGCAGGTTATTTTGACGCCCACCGCGCCGAGCTGGACGAGCTGTATACGAAAATCGTGAAAAACCTCAACGCCCAGGCCAAGCTCATGGGCTACCACGATTACAGTGAGCTCTCCTACGTCCGCATGAACCGCATCGGCTACGGCCCGGAGGAGATCCAGAAGTTCCGGGATCAGGTAGCCAACGACGTGGTGCCCGAGCTGAAGAAGGTCATTGCCCTGCGGCAGAAGCGCACCGGCATCCAGCATCTGACCTTCTGCGATCTGCCCGTCTCCTTCCGGGACGGCAACCCCAAGCCCATCGAGGGCTACGGCCCCCGCATGGCCGCCGCCCGCACCATGTACCATGAGCTGAGCCCCGAAACAGCCGAGTTCATCGATTTTATGCAGGACAACGAGCTGTTTGACGTGGAGAGCCGCCCCGGCAAGATGAACGGCGGCTACATGACCAGCCTGCCCAGCTACAAGGCTCCCTTCATCTTTGCCAACTGGAACGGCACCTCTGCCGACGTGGACGTGCTGACCCACGAGTGCGGCCACGCCTTTGAGGGCTATGTGGCCGAGCGCGACCCCCATGTCCCCGCCGATTTGGAGTGCCCCGGCATGGAGAGCGCGGAGATCCACTCCATGTCCATGGAGTTCCTCACCGCCCCCTGGCACAAGCTGCTGTTCGGCAAGGATGTGGCAAAGTACGAGCTGCAGCACGCTGAGGACAGCTTCCTGTTCCTGGCTTACGGCTGCATCGTGGACGAGTTCCAGCACAAGATGTACCAGAACCCCGACCTCACCCCCGACCAGCGCAATGCCGTCTGGCTGGAGCTGGAGCACAAGTACCGCCCCTGGATCGATTTTGACAACCTGCCCTTCTACGGCCGGGGCGCCGGCTGGCAGCGGCAGCTCCACATTTACGAGTGCCCCTTCTATTATATCGATTACTGCCTGTCCACCATGGCGGCCCTGCAGTTCTTCCTGCTGAGCCTCACCGACCACAAGGATGCCTGGGAGCGGTATCTGCGGCTGGTGCGCCGGGCCGGTCTTGCCAGCTACACCGAGCTGTGCGACACCGCCGGGCTGAAGGTCCCCTTCACCGACGGCTCCATCAAGGCCATCGCCCAGCAGATGGGCCAGTGGATCGAAGCACATCAGGTCTGATTCGGAAGGAGTGGTATTGCTATGGCAGAAAAGAAAGTTCGCGGCATCAAAAAGTTTTTGGAAGAGTTCAAGGCCTTTGCCATGCGGGGCAATGTGCTGGATATGGCCGTTGGTGTGGTCATCGGCTCGGCCTTCACCGCCATCGTCAATTCACTGGTCAACGACATCATCAACCCGGCCATCGGCCTGTTCTTCAACGCCGATTTCTCGGACGTGGGCATCCACATCGGGGATGTGACCATCGGCGTGGGTTCCTTCATCAACGCCATCATCAACTTCCTCATCGTGGCCTTTGTGCTGTTTGTGGTCATCAAGGCCGTCAACGCCCTGCACAAAAAGCCGGAGGAGGCCCCCAAGGCACCCACCACCAAAACCTGCCCCTATTGCCAGAGCGAAATCGCCATCAAGGCCGTCCGCTGCCCCCACTGCACCTCCAAGCTGGAGGGCTTCCCCGAGATCAACGCGTAAGCGCTCTTCCAAACGCAGCAAACCCCGCCTGCAACCGTTTTGTACGGCCACAGGCGGGGTTTTGTGTTTGATTGCGTTACCCGGGATACTCGCTTACCCGCAGCAGCTCCTCGGCGCGCCGCACCTGTTCCGCCGTGGGCGGAACCGCGTCGGGCAGAGGATACGGGATGCCCAGCTTCTGCCACTTGAAGAGGCCCAGCGTGTGGTAGGGCAGCACCTCCACCCGCTGCACAGTCCGCAGAGACGCGATGAAGTCGGCCGTTCTGCGCAGGCCCTCTTCGTCGTCGGTCAGGCCGGGCACCAGCACGTGGCGGACCCAGAGCGGAACGCCCAGCTCAGAGATGTGCCGGGCCATGGCAAGGATGTTGGCGTTGTCCTGCCCGGTGAGCTGCCGGTGCTTTTCCGGGTCGATCTCCTTCAGGTCCAGGATCACCAGGCTGGTGGACTCCATCAGCCGGTCAAAAGCGGCCCGATAGGCCGGGTCATCGGGCCGGAAGGGCTGGCCCGCCGTATCCAGCGCCGTATGCACGCCCTTGGAGCGGGCCAGCGCAAAGAAGGCCGTCAAGAAGTCCAGCTGCCGCAGCGGTTCGCCGCCGCTGACGGTGATGCCGCCCTTTTTGCCCCAGTAATTGCGGTAGCGGTATACTTTTTGGAATAAAGCCTCCGGGGTATACTCTACGCCCCCCTGGCAGCTCCAGGTCTCGGGGTTGTGGCAGTATTTGCAGCGGAGAGCGCACCCCTGCAAAAACACCACAAAGCGAACGCCGGGGCCATCCACCGAGCCGAAGGATTCCAGCGAGTGGACATAGCCGACGGGAGGTTTGGGATCACAGGCTGCCATGGCAGGTACGGGCCAGCACGTCCATCTGCTGCTCGCGGGTCAGGTCGATGAACTTGACGGCGTAGCCGGAGACGCGGATGGTGAAGTTGGCGTACTCCTCCTTCTCGGGGTGCTCC
>RKCM01000174.1 GCA_014858325.1 Oscillospiraceae bacterium
CGAACAGTTCTACGGCGGCGACGACCTGACCATCTGGATGCCCCACACCGACGCGGCCCGCGGCCCCTACACCGAGGGGATGCTGCACCGCTGCGCCGTGATGCACAAGGCCATCACCATCCTGATGCTGAAGATCGAGTGCCGCGTCATCGACCGCAACCCGGATTTCAAGATGCAGGGCCGGGATTTCCTCCGCCAGATCGACTGGGAGAAGAAGACCGTCCGGATCGGCGAGAAGGAGTACCCGCTGCGGGATACGATTTTCCCCACCGTGGACCCTGCCGACCCCACCGCCCTCAACCACGACGAGGAGGTGGTGCTGACAAAGCTCGTGCAGTCCTTCCGCCAGAGCGAGAAGCTGCAGCAGCACATTGAGTTTTTGTATGCCAAGGGCAGCGTCTACCACATTGAAAACGGCAACCTGCTCTACCACGGCGTGGTGCCCATGACCCAGAAGGGCACCTTTGCGGTAGAGCGGTTCGAGGGGCGCAGCTACTCCGGCCGGGCCCTGATGGATTACTGCGACGAGCGGGCCCGCCGGGGCTACTTTGCGCCGGAGGGCAGCCATGCCCGCCAGAGCGGGCAGGATTTTTTGTGGTATCTGTGGTGCGGCAAGCTTTCGCCCCTGTTTGGCCGCAGCGCCATGACGACGTTTGAGCGCCTTTATGTGGCGGAAAAATCCACCCACACCGAGGTGAAGGACCCCTACTATACCTGGTACGATGAGGAGGCCGTCTGCCGCCGCATCCTGGCGGAGTTCGGCCTGCCCGGCACCAGCCACATCGTCAACGGCCATGTCCCCGTGCAGGAGAAGAACGGCGAGAGCCCCATCAAGGGCGGGGGGCGGCTGGTGGTCATCGACGGCGGCTTCTGCCGTGCCTACCACGAGAAGACCGGCATTGCGGGCTACACGCTGGTCTACTCCAGCCGCACCATGTCCCTGCGCACCCACCAGCCCTTTGTCAGCGCCGAGAAGGCTGTGAACGAGAACATCGACATCGTCTCCCAGAAGAACATCCTGGAGACCGAAAACCACCGCATCCTCGTGGAAGAGACCGACGAGGGCGAGACGCTGCGGGAGCGGGTGCACGATCTGCGCCAGCTGGTCATCGCCTACCAGCTGGGCTGGATCAAGGAGACCCAGAGCGAGGATCAGGTCTGGTGAGGGGCAAAAGCACCTCCGTTGAGAAAGGCCGATTTGTAAATTTTTTGAAAAAAGAGAGAAAAATCACGAATATCCCCATGGATTCTGGGCAAAACAGAAAATAATAGGCCAGAAAGCGCTAGGGCTTTGCTTTTTGTGCGCAGAATGTGTATAATAGGGTAGCTATAGCTGTAGGCGGGCCTGCTTGCCCTGCCCGCAGCGAGGAAACGGTACTTTGGAAAAGGAACCTTTGGGCTGCCGTGGTGCGTGCCCGCGACAAGGAGATCATAAAATTGGAAAAATTTGTTGTTACGGGCGGCAAGCCCCTGCGCGGGGAGGTCGTTATCTCCGGCGCAAAGAATGCAGCGGTGGGCATCCTGCCGGCTACCATCCTGGCTGCCGACGTCTGCGTGATTGAGAACCTGCCGGACATCAGCGATGTGGCCGTCAGCCTCAAGATCCTGAGCACGCTGGGCGCACAGGTGCGGATGCTGAACAGGAACACCTACGAGATCGACACCACCCACCTCACCGGCACCAACGTCCCGGATGATCTGTCCCGCCAGATGCGCGCCAGCTACTACTTCCTGGGTGCGCTGCTCTCCCGTTTCGGCAAGGCCCAGGTGGCCATGCCCGGCGGCTGCAATCTGGGCCCCCGCCCCATCGACCAGCACCTGAAGGTGTTCAGCGCACTGGGGGCCGAGGACAGCGTGGACTACGGCATGATCACCGTCCGCTCCAAGGAGCTGAACGGTGCCCACATCTTCTTTGATAAGGTCAGCGTGGGCGCTACCATGAACGGCATGCTCTCGGCGGTCATGGCCAAGGGCCAGACCATCCTGGAAAACTGCGCCAAGGAGCCCCATGTGGTCGATCTGGCCAACTTCCTGAATATGTGCGGCGCAGATATCCGGGGCGCCGGCACCGACGTCATCAAGGTGCGGGGCGTGGAGCAGATGCACGGCTGCACCTACAGCATCATCCCGGACCAGATCGAGGCCGGCAGCTACATGGTAGCAGCCGCAGCCACCGGCGGCGATGTCCTCATCAAGAACGTCACCCCCAAGCATCTGGAGCCCATCACGGCCAAGCTCATCCGGGCAGGGGTCGAGGTGGAGGAGTTTGACGATGCCGTCCGCGTCCGCCGCACCGGAGACATCCTGCCCCTCAAGATCAACACCATGCCCCACCCCGGGTTCCCCACCGATATGCAGCCCCTGATGGGCGTTCTGCTCAGCGTGGCAAAGGGGACCTCGACCGTTACCGAGAGCGTCTGGGACAACCGTTTCCGCTATGTGGACGAGCTGCGGAAGATGGGAGCCAACGTGCAGGTGGACGGCCAGGTGGCCGTTTTTGAGGGCGTGGAGCGCCTGACCCCGGCCCCCCTGCGGGCCCCCGACCTGCGGGCCGGTGCCGCACTGGTGGTGGCTGCCCTGATGGCCGACGGCACCAGCGAGGTGGAAGAGATCGGCTACATCGAGCGCGGCTACGAGAACATCGTGGAAAAGCTGCGGGCGCTGGGTGCCGATATCCAGAAGGTGGAGCGGATGCCCGCTGCACTGGAACAGGCCATGTAACATGTAAAATGATTGGAAACCTCTCAGTCTGCTCCGCAGGCAGAGAGGTTTTGTTTTGAGGTTTTTATGTCTGAATTCATCTCTCTCTACTCCGGCTCCTCCGGCAACAGCAGCGTAGTGCGCTGCGGTGCGCACTACCTCATCGTGGATATGGGCAAGGGCGTCCGCACCACCACAGCGGCGCTGAAGCAGCTGGGGCTCAGCATCGCCGACTGCGACGGCATCCTGGTCACCCACGAGCACAGCGACCATGTGAAGGGCCTTTCCACCTTCCTCAAAAAGAACCCGCTGCCCGTTTACGGCGGAGCCGATACGCTGGATTTTTTGGACGCCAACGGCATCGTGCCCCCGGCCTGCGAGCTGAACACCCTTTCCAGCCGGGAAGAGGACATCGGGGCCTTTGGGGTGACGGCCTTCCCCACCAGCCACGATGTGCCCTGCGTGGGCTACCGCATCCACACCCCGGACGAGAAGACCATGACCATCGCCACCGACCTCGGCGTCCTGACGCCCCCGGTGCATGAGGCCCTCAGCGGCTGCGATCTGGTGGCACTGGAAAGCAACTACGACCTGCGGATGCTGCGCACCGGCCCCTACCCCTATTACTTACGCGCCCGCATCGAATCCGCGCGGGGCCACCTCTCCAACGACGAGTGCTCGGCAAAGCTGCTGGAGCTGGTGCAGGAGGGGTGCAAAAAGTTTGCCCTCTGCCATCTCTCGCAGGAGAACAACACCCCCCAGCTGGCCCTGCAGACCGTCTTCAACACCCTCGGCGCAGCAGGCGTCGTGCCCGAAAAGGACTGTATCGTGCAGGCCCAGCGGCGCAATGAGGTCAGCCCGGCGCTGGAATTTTAAGAAAATTTTTTGCGTAAAGTCATTGAAAGTTCAAAAGACTTTTGATAAAATAAGAAAAAGAGCCTCCAGAAAGAAGGCGGTGTGCGGAAATGAAGATCAAATACTCCAAAGATTCGCTGAAATTTCTAAGTAAGCTGACGCCCAAATCGGTGGAGCGTATTCGAGAAGCGATCCACCAGCTGACGCTGACGCCGCCGAAAGGGGATATCAAGGTGATGCAGGGATACGCCGACGGGCGGAAACGCCTGCGTGTTGGCTCCTGGCGGGTGATCTACCGCTGCGGTGTGGAGCAGGAACTTGAAATTTTGTATGTGATCGACATTGGAAACCGTGGAGATATTTACAAGTAAGGGGGGAGAGACCATGTCGAACGTAGCGCTGGATGCAGCACGGATGATGGATATGCTGCCGGAAGATGAGAAAGAATTTGCGTATGAGTTTATCAAAAAGCTTGTAAAAGCATGGGACCCTGATTTTACGAAGGCGACGCCGGAAGAAGCAGAAAAAATGGAAGCCGCCGAAAAAAGCGGTTTTGTGGAAGAGTCGGAGATCGACTGGGATAACCTGCAGAAATACGCTGGATAAATCGGATTAAAAACCAAAAGCCACCCTTTGCAAGAATGCTTGCGTGGGGTGGCTTTTCGCATATCATTGCTTTTGGAATTACTCGCTGGCCTTTTGGACGCGGATGTCTTCGCCCACAAACAGGCAGGGAACGAAGGAGGACAGGCGGCTGGAAATTTTCTCGGTGTAGAGCTTTTCCAGCAGGGCCCCATCGGTGATGTTGGTGGTGACGATGGTGGGCAGCTTGGCCCCAAGGCGGTTGTTCAGCAGGCTGTAGAGGGTGCTGATGAGGAAGGCGGAGTTGAACTCGGTGCCGAGGTCGTCCAGAATGAGCAGGTCGGCGCTGGAAGCGGCCTGCAGCAGCGTTTCTTCCTCCCCGGCGGGGTCGGAGCCAAAGTGCAGCGCTTCCAGCTTGCTGAAGAAATCCGGGCTGGAGACATAGATGACGTCGTAGCCTTTCTCCAGTACCACGCCTGCGATGGACAGGGCCGCGTGGGTCTTGCCAAGGCCTGCATTGCCAAAGAGCATCAGGCTTTCGCTGTGGTGGTCGAACTCGTCGGCATAGGCCCGCAGGTCGTCCAGCAGGCTGCTCATGTAGGTGCGGATGGGCTCGCCCAGATGCTCGTCCATCTGGTTGGGGTAGTAGCGCAGCTCCATGGTGTCAAAGCTGGAAATGGAGAGGCTGGACAGCCCTTCGATCTCCCGGCGGCGCAGCTGCTGCATCACCTTGTGGACGCAGCTGCAGGTGCGTCCGTTGACCATGCCGGTGTCCTGACAGGCCTTGCAGGTGAAGTGGGGCTCCAGCGCGTCGGCCGGGCGGCCGCTGGCGGCCAGCAGAGAAGCAAGGTTCTGCCGGGCCTCGGTGAGGGCGGCGTTGGCAGCGGTACGGTCCCTGCCGGAGGCTCCGGCCAGCGCACAGCGGATGCCCCGCACCCGCACCTCCTCTTCCGCATGGCGGAGGGCCGGGATGGCGGCTTCCGCTTCGGCCCGGGCGTCCTCGGCCC
>RKCM01000150.1 GCA_014858325.1 Oscillospiraceae bacterium
TCTTCCGCTGTCCGTCTGATCCACAAGCCCACCGGCGTCGTGGTCAGCTGCCAGACCCAGCGCAGCCAGTTCCAGAACCGCGACTACGCCATGGAGATGCTGAAGGCGAAGCTGTACCAGATCGCCAAGCAGCAGCACATGGATAAGATCGACGACATCAAGGGCGTGCAGAACGAGATCGCCTGGGGCCACCAGATCCGCAGCTACGTTTTCATGCCCTACACCATGGTCAAGGATCACCGCACCGGCTATGAGACCAGCAACGTCAACGCCGTGATGGACGGCGACATCGACGGCTTCATCTTCGCTTACCTCAAGGCCGCCTCCCGCGGGGAATTGCAGGACACCTAAATCCAATCAATTAGACAAAAGGCACCCACCGTTTTCACGACGATGGGTGCCTTTTTACTTGCAAAACGCACTCGTGTGGGAGAATCACTCCATCACACGGGTGCGTTTGATTTTTTAGTGTCCTGCTGTGCTTTCGATCTCCTGCAATTCAAACCGATACTCCTGCGCGGCATCGGGATATTTTTCTTTGTCCACTTTGCTCAGGAACATTTCCAGCGGACGGAGCCACAGCCCGCCGTCGCCGTAAAGCTTGCGGTAGATGACAAAGGGCGCGCCCGTCTCGGAGTCGTTGGCAACGCCTTCCACCAGATAGTAGCCGCCCTTAAAATGACGGTAGACACGCCCGATCTTGATTTCACGCATAGGAGGGCCTCCTTTTTACGCCAGATCTGGCAGGATGTCCGGCCAGAGGGCATCTTCCTGCCGCTGGGCGGCAAAGAAGCTGTCGAGGTACATCTTGTTGGCGGCGGCGAGGATGGTGCTGCGCAGCAGCAGCTTTTCATCGGCGGCGTCCACGGCCAGGTCCCGGATGGTCTTGCGGGCCCCGAACACGAAGGGGACGCAGTTCTCCATCTCAAGGCAGAAATAATCGTAGGCCTCGGCAGCGGTGCAGTGGGCCCGCTGCATGACAAAAAGCGCCTGGATGTTCTCCATCGGGAGGACAGTCTTGGACACGACGATATAAATGAGAGAAGCCAGCTGTTCCCGGGTATACTTCTTTTTGACGGGGTGGCTGATGATGCCTTTCTTCACATAGTTGCTCACCATGGAGGGGGTGAGCTCCACCCCGGGGAAGGCCCGGAAACAACCATTGACATACTGGACGGCTTGATCCAGATACAGCCCGACCTGCGGCAGCTCGGCATAGCGGGGCAGGGCAAAGCCTGCGGCGCAGCTGGCCACCCGGCGGTGGATTTCCTGATTCATGGGGTTAGTATAGCGCATTTTTGAGTCCGGGTCAACGGGGAAATAAAAACTTTTGAAAGAATCTATGAAATACCTTGACAGGTTTTTGAAAAACTGATATAGTGGCATCACGACCCCCGAATGTGATAGAGATAGAATGATGTTGCGGCGCACCGCCGCTCAAAGGAGATAGAACGCTATGAAAACTCGCATCGTTGTGGATTCCGCCGCCAGCCTTTACGCACTGGACGGGGTGGATTTTGCCTGCGTCCCGCTCAAGGTCATCACCGACGACGCCGAATACATCGACGACGGCACCATGGACGCCGTGGGCATGGCACAGACACTGCGCACCTATAAGGGCAAGACCTCCACATCCTGCCCCAACGTCGGCGACTGGCTGGCGGCTTACGAGGGTGCAGACGAGGTGTACGCCATCACCATCACGGGCACCCTGTCCGGCAGCTGCAATGCGGCCCAGCTGGCGGCAGAGGATTATATGCGGGAGAACCCCGGCAAGCGGGTCTTTGTGCTGGACAGCCTTTCCACCGGCCCCGAGCAGCAGCTGCTGGCCGAGCACATCCGGGACCTGCTGGCCCAGGGCAAGGATTTTGACACGGTCTGCGAAGAGATGCTGCGCTACAAGCAGACCACCCACCTGCTCTTCTCGCTGGAGTCGCTGGCAAACCTTGCCCGCAATGGCCGGGTGAAGCCCGCTGTGGCCGCGGTGGCCCGGGTGCTGGGCATCCGCGTCATCGGCGAGGCCAGTGCGGCGGGCGAGCTGGACGTTCTCTGCAAGACCCGGGGCGAACACGGGGCGCTGGAGCGCATCGTGCTGGAGCTCAAGAGCCACGGCTACGCGGGGGGCAAGGTGCACATCTCCCACTGCGGCAACCCCGCTGCCGCCGAGCGCCTCAAGCACATGATCGAAGCGGTGTTTGAGGGAGCACAGGTGGATGTGGGCGTATGCGGTGGCCTGTGCAGCTACTATGCAGAGCTGGGCGGCCTGCTGGTCGGCTACGAAGCGTGAGCGAGCTTGGGGAGCTTTTCCACGCAAGTGAATCGGGGATTCCATACCCCGCCCTATTGCCTACGGCAACAGGGTCCCACCCGTCGGACACTTGCTTCGGAAAACTCCCCGCGCCCGCAGAAAACTTGCTAAAACCGGGAAAACGCGCTATACTATCTCCATCCTGAACATGCGAGAGGGGAGGAGAGAGAAAGATGTTTTTTCGTCTGCCGTTCGTCCGATTTTTCAGCCGGATCTTCAACAGGGCTACCATTACGGTGGCCCTTGTTCTGTTGCAGGCGGGGTGGCTGCTGTGGGCCTTCTTCTCCCTGACGACGGGCCGGGTGTGGGTCAACGCCGGGCTGCAGCTGCTCAGCCTGTTCATCGTGCTTTACCTTGTCCGCAAGGACGAGGACAGCGCCTACAAGATCATCTGGATCGTCCTGATCGGGCTGTTCCCGCTGCTGGGCGGGGCCATGTACCTCGTTTTCGGCAACAAAATGCCCTCCAAAAAGCTGCGCCTGCAGATGCAGAAGGTGGACGCCGCCCACAAGGCCGAACTGGCCCAGCAGCCGCTGGAACACGCGGAGGAGCGCTTTGCGGGCCTGCGGCAGTATGTTTCAAAGTACGGGCACTTCCCGGCGTGGGAACACACGGCGGCGCAGTATTTTGATTGCGGCGAGGCGATGTATCCCCAGCTGCTGGCCGATCTGGAACAGGCGGAAAAGTTCATCTTTCTGGAGTTTTTCATCGTAAAATCGGGCAGGATGTGGGCCGGTGTGGAGGAGATCCTCAAGCGGAAGGCCGCGCAGGGGGTGGACGTCCGGCTCATCTACGACGATTTCGGCAGCCTGCTGGGTCTGCCCAAGGATTTTGTGGTGCAGATGGAGCGGCACCGCATCCGCTGCATCCCCTTCAACCCCGTGGTGCCCTTCGTCTCCGTGGTGATGAACCACCGGGACCACCGCAAGATCGTGGTGGTGGACGGAAGGGTCGGCTACACCGGCGGTGTCAACCTCGCGGACGAATACATCAACGCCGAGGAGCGCTTTGGCCGCTGGAAGGATGCCGCCATCCGGCTGGAGGGGGCCGCTGTCTGGAATTTTACGGTCATGTTCCTCAATTGCTGGAACGCCTTCCGCCCCAGCGAGACGGACTACACCCCCTTTGCACCCGCCGGGCCGCTGCCCGCCTCGGACGGGGTGGTGCAGCCCTACGCAGACAGCCCGCTGGACGACGAGCCTGTGGCCGAGACGGTGTATTTCAATATCCTTGCGCAGGCACAGCGGTATGTGTATATTGATACGCCCTACTTTTCGGTGGGTGAGGAGATGCTGGGTGCTCTGAAAGCCGCTGCCAAGCGGGGGGTGGATGTCCGGCTCCTTCTGCCAGGCATCCCGGACAAGAAGCTGGTGTTCCGGCTCACCCGGTCCTACTATCTGCCCCTGCTGCGGGCCGGGGTGCGCATCTATGAGTACACGCCCGGCTTTCTCCACGCCAAGTGCTACGTTTCAGACGACCGGGTGGCCGTGGTGGGCAGCATCAATATGGATTACCGCAGCCTGTTTCTGCACTTTGAGTGCGGTGCCCTGCTGATGGATAATTCCCAGGTGCTGGCGTTGCGGGACGATGTGCGCGCAACGCTGCCCCTCTGCCGGGAGATACACCTCTCGGACTGCCGCACCAACCTCCCCGGCACGGTGCTGGACAGTGCCCTGCGCCTGCTGAGCCCGCTGATGTGATTTTATGTATACACGCTTTTTCTTAGGGCATACTATGTGCGGAAAAGGAGTGTATTGCGATGAAACGAAACCATTGTGCCTTTTGGGGCTTTGTGCTGGCGGCGGCGCTGCTGTTGGCAGGCTGTGGCAGGGCTGACTCCGGCAGCACGAGCGGCAGTTCCAGTACCGGCTCCTCGGCCGGCGCCAGCCAGACCGCCGCCTGGAAAACGGGCCTTGGCGTGCTGACGGAAGCCTCCGACAGCGGCCGCACCGGCAAGATCCATACCGTTGCCGCCGCTGTCCTGCTGGACGGTGAGGGGAAGCTCCTGGACGTGACCTTTGACGAGCTGGAAGCATCCATTTCTGCCGACGGCAGCGGTGCCGTCTCCATGCCCACCGATCTCCGCACCAAGCGCCAGAAAGGGGCCGACTACCCGCTGGCTGAGGCGTCCTCCCTGAAAAAAGGCTGGACGGAACAGGCCGATGCCTTTGCAAGCTATCTCAAAGGGATGACGGCGGAGCAGATCGCCCATCTGGAGACCGATGAAGCGGGCAAAGCAAAGGACGCCGACCTGCTCTCCCACTGCACCATCGCGGTGGAGCAGTACCGCCGCGCCGTTGAAAAAGCCTGCACCAACGCCGATGTTCTGGGCGCGGCCAAGGGCGACCGGGTGGGCCTTGGCATCGAGGTGAAGAACGCGTCGTCCGACGTCACCGCCACCGATGACAAGGACGTGAACGCCCAGCTGGACGTGACCATCGTGGCCCTCACCGCCGACAGCGACGGCCGGGTGACCAGCGCCGTGGGCGATATGGTGGAGCCCGCCCTCACCGTGGGGTCCGATGGCGGCGTGGTGGCCCCGGATACCGTCCGCTCCAAGCTGGAACAGGGGGACGACTACGGAATGCGGGGCGCTTCCTCCCTCGGCAAAGAGTGGTACGAGCACAGCCAGGGCTTTTGCTCCTACCTGAAGGGCAAGACCGCCGCCCAGCTGGCCCACCTGCCTACCGATGGCTCCGACGCCGACCTGGCCGCGCTGTGCACCATCGACGTGACCGATCTGGAAAAGGCGGCGGAGAAGGCGCTGAAACACAACTGAATCCACACACCAAGAGGGGAGCCCCACAGGCTCCTCTTTTTTTTTTTTTTTTTTTT
>RKCM01000089.1 GCA_014858325.1 Oscillospiraceae bacterium
AGAAATCGACGCGGTTTTGCAGGAGGATTGAACGATGGCAACGGTGCACGAGATCTACGACGCAATGCAAAAGCTGGCCCCGCTGGAGCTGGCGGAACACTGGGACAACCCCGGCCTGCTGGTGGACTGCGGGGGCGAAGTGCACCGGGTGCTGGCGGCGCTGGACGTTACCCCGGAGACGCTGGAAGAAGCCGCCCGGAAGGGCTGCGAGCTCATCGTCACCCACCACCCGGTCATCTTCCAGCCGCTGAAAGCTCTTTCTCCCGCCGACCTGCCCTTCCGGCTGGTGCAGCGGGGCATCTCCGCCATCTGCATGCACACCAATCTGGATGCAGCCGAGGGCGGCGTCAACGAGGGGCTGGCGTCCCTGTTTGGAATGCAAAATTGGGAAGTGTTTGAAAACGGCTGCGGCCGGGTGGGGGAGATCGACCCCATTGCCGTGCTGGAGCTGGCCCGCAAGGCCCGGCAGCTGCTGGCTCCCCGGTGCAACCTGCCCCGGGCGGGGGAGACTGTCCCGGTCAAATACTCCGATACCGGCCGTCCCGTGCGGCGGCTGGCCGTCATCAGCGGTGCAGGGGGCGGCTGCTGGCAGGATGCGCTGGCCGTGGGGGCCGACTGCCTGCTGACCGGCGAAGCCGACCACCACGATGCACTGGACGCGAAACGTCTGGGGCTTTCCATCGTGGCCCTCAGCCACTACGCCACCGAGTTCCCGGCGCTGGCTGTGGTGGCCGCCCGCCTGCGGGAAGCTTTCCCGGAGGTGGAGGTGCTCCTCAGCACCGAGGACCGGGACCCGTATACTTATTTATAAGGAAAAACCTCTCAGGCTCGCATACGCTCGCCAGCTCCCCTAGTAAGGGGAGCCAAGATGCCGTGTGCTTGCCTCTCCTATTAGGAGAGGTGTCTGCGAAGCAGACGGAGAGGTTTTGTGAGGTATCATTATGGCCTTAGACGCTGCGACACTGGCGCTGACGGCGGCGGAGCTGAACGCAACGCTGACCGACGCCAAGATTGCCAAACTGTTTGAACCGACCCGCGATGAGCTGGTCATCACCCTGCGCACCCGCACCGATACGTATGCCCTGCTGCTTTCGGCCCGCAGCGGCTCGGCCCGGGTGTGCCTGACCGAAGAGACCTTTGAAAACCCGGAGACGCCGCCCTCCTTCTGTATGCTGATGCGCAAGCACCTCACCGGTGGGCGGCTGCTGGATGTGCGGATGGAGCCCGGCGACCGCATCGTCTACTTCGAGTTCCTCTGCACCAACGAGATGGGAGACCTGGTCCACAACATCCTCTGCGCCGAGCTGATGGGCCGCTACTCCAACCTGGTGCTGGTGCAAAACGGCAAGATCATCGACGCCCTGAAGCGGGTGGATTTTGAGGACAGCGATGTGCGGCAGCTGCTGCCGGGCCTGCCCTACACCACGCCCCCCAAGCCTGCAAGGCCGGACTTTTTGCAGGTGAGCGCTGCCTCCATCGTGGCGGCGGCCTGCCAGCGGGAGCTGCCGGTGGCCGACGCCCTGAACAAGACCGTAGCGGGCGTAGGCCCGGTGGTTTGCCGGGAAGCCGCCTGGCGGGCCTTCCACGGGGAGCATTTGATCGCCAGCGAGTTGGACAACGCCCAGAAGGCCCGGCTCATGGCCGCCATCGATGCACTGAAAGAAATCCATGAAAAAGGCGGTGAGGCCTGCAGCGTCACCGCCCCGGACGGCAAGCCGGTGGAGTACACCTTCTTCCGCCCCCAGCAGTACAGCGCGGACTACGCCGTCCGGGAGTGGCCCTCCTTCAACGCCATGCTGGAGGGCTACTATGCCGAGAAGGACCGGGCCGAACGGCTGCGCACCAAGAGCAAGGAGCTGCACAAGGCCGTTCACAATATGTATGAGCGGGCCATCCGCAAGCAGGCCGCCCGGCAGGAGGAGCTGGCAGCCAGCGGCAAGAGCGAGAAGCTGCGGCTCTACGGGGAGCTGCTGTCCGCCAACCTCTATCTGGCCCAAAAGGGGATGAAGGAGATCACCGTGCCCAACTGGTACGATGAGGGCAGAGAGGTGACCATTCCCCTCGACCTGCGCTACACCCCCAGCCAGAACGCCCAGAACTACTTCAAGAACTATAAAAAGAAGCAGACCGCCGCCCGGATGCTGGTGGACCTGCTGGCCGAGGGCGAAAAAGAGATTGCCTACCTGGAAACGGTGCTGTACGAGGTGGAGACGGCTTCCGGCGAGGCGGCCTTGAACGAGATCCGCGCCGAGCTGAAAGGGCAGGGCTACCTGAAATACTACAAGCAGCGGGATAAAAAGCAGAAGCCGGCGGATTTTCTGCATTTTACCTCCAGCGATGGGTTTGAGATCCTCGTGGGCCGCAACAACGCCCAGAACGACAAGCTCACCCTCCACACCGCCCGGGGCAAGGACCTGTGGTTCCATGTCCAGAAAGCCCCCGGCAGCCACGTGGTGGTCATGAGCCGGGGCGAGGAGATCCCGGACACTACCCGGCAGGAGGCGGCCGAGCTGGCGGTGCTTTACTCCAGTGCCTTCAAGGCCGGGGCGGCGGCCAAGGTGGCCGTGGACACCACCGAGGTGAAGAACATCTGGAAAGCCAATGGGGCCAAGCCCGGCATGGTGTTGTACGAGGTGTACACCACCGTGTACGTCACGCCCCGGGAGCAGCTGGCGGAAGAGTTGAAACCGAAAAAGTGATTGAAAAAGCTGTGCAAAATTTTGCACGGCTTTTTTCAATCGCCGCAAACACTTTGCATTCCCCATTCGTCTTACAGGCAGAAAGGAGGGGAGAGGCCCATGTGGGAAACGATGTACGAAGCGTTCTGGGACAAGCTGGAGCACTTCTGCTATAAACTCTGCCGGGACGAGAGCCGGGCAGAGGACCTGACGCAGGAAGTCTTCCTCAAGGCGCTTCAGAACCGAAGTCTCATCGAGAGCTTCACCTCCGGCCAGTGCAAGGCGTGGCTCTTTGCGGCAGCACGGAACCTTTACTGCGACCAAGTCCGGCGGGCGGTGAAAGAAGAAAGCCTGTTGGAGACCCTCTGCCCGGACGGGGAAGAGGCTGCCGACGCGACCGCAGAAGCCGCCCTTGGGACGGTGGACCTGACGGACCTGATGGCCAAGTTGGACCCGCTGGACTACCAGTTGTTCACCCTGCGGTATGCCGAAGGGTACAACGCCAGTGAACTGGGCCGGATTTTCGGGCTCCCGCCCGGGACCGTCCGCACCCGTCTGCTGAAAGCACGCACCCTGCTCAAAACGAAATTGTTGGAGGAATGAACCATGAAGAATCTGAAAGTGGAAGCTGCTGTTCTGGACCTGCGCCATCTGTCGGAGGAGACGCTGGCAAGCTATGAGAAAATTGAGATGGAAGCGGCGCTAGTCCTGACCGGCCCGGATACGGAGGCGTTGCTGGCAAAGCATTCGGTGGAACTGAGCGCGGCCATGACCCAGCGGTGCGACGTGGACACCGCCGTGAATATGGTAAACGGCAAGATGACCCTGAGCGCAGCCCGCAAGCCGGAAGGGCCGGTGGTCCTCATCGTCAACGGCAAGCTGGACATTGCGCCGGATGCTGCCGACACCCTGCGGGCCTATGAAAAGATCGTCGTGAACGGCAAGGCGCTCTGCCCGGAGTCGCTGGTGGGCCTTGTCACGGAGAAGTGCGCCATCAACGGCAAGCTGTCGGTCTACCCGGACGACGCGGTGGTGCTCAAAGGGACCGTCAAACTGGACCGGCTCTTCCTGCTCCGGGCCCAGAACCG
The DNA here is from genome assembly GCA_014858325.1 of Oscillospiraceae bacterium. GTDB lineage: Bacteria > Bacillota > Clostridia > Oscillospirales > Ruminococcaceae > Faecalibacterium. The sequence goes on from RKCM01000089.1 coordinate 3,767, forward strand.
GCTCTACTGGACCGAGAAGCAGTTCGTGGCCGTGGACCCCAAGCTGGACGCCGAAGCGCTGGCTGCCAAGGGGGCACGGTTCGCGGCACCCAAAGCCGTCCTTGCGGAAACTTTTGCCGAGACGCTGGTGCCGCTCTTCCATGAGGACACAGAACTGACCATCCTGCCGGAAGGCACGGCGCTGGTGGACGATGACCTGACGCTGGACGCCAAGGCCCTGCGCCGGTATGGCACCAAGCTCTGCGTCACGGGCGATGTGACCGTGGCCCCGGATGCCGCCGAGGCGCTGGCTCAGCTGGAATACCTGCACGCGGACGGCGATGTGACCCTGCCTGCGGCACTGGAAGAGGCGTTTTACGCCATCCCGGATGCAGAATACGGCGAGGTACGGGCGCTGAAAGGAACACTCATCAACGGGAGCATGAATGCAAAGATCGATTCCAGTGTGCTGGCGCTGGACCCGGACGGGGTTTCCTGCATCGATTGCGCTGTCGTCACGCTGGACGAAGGGCTGACCCCGGAAGAGATCATGGCAAAGTTGCGGCTGGACAGCTGCGCCGTCGTCCGCTGCACCGCCGCGCAGGAAAGCGCCGTGAGTGCCGTTTCCCAAGATGTGGCGGCCGTAAAGCTGACCGACGCACCAGAGACGCCCAAAGATGAAAATACCGTCCGCCGGACGGGCGCACAATTGACCCTGTAAGGCATCTGCCTTTGAAACGACCCTCCCAGATCATATAGAGCACGGCCCTTACAGGGGAGTGCACGGAAGCTGTTTCCCGCTGCCCTCAGCGGGAGGCGGCTTTTTGTTTTTATAGAGCGGTATAAAGCGGGGCGGAACGGGCCAACCTAAAGCCCGGCGGGGTTTTCCACACCCAAAAGGGACTTGCCGTTGTGCAAACTGCACAGAAAATACGCCGAAAGACTGGTAGAAGAAAAGAAAAAAGAAAATTCGGATTTTTTGCAAAAAACACTTGCCAAATCCACGCAGATGTGATAAAATATCTCTCGGCTGCAAAAGGCTTGTGCGATACAAGTCGTGCAGGCCAGCGATATGCGTAGATGCGGGAGGTTGTCGCCCAGCAATAGCTGTGGCGGGTTATTTCCGCGGAGTATGTCCGATCTTAGAACCGGGCGAAAAAATTACTGACAGCGATGGAATACGTTCCCTCGGCAGCACCACGGTGCCGCGAAACGGGAGGAACCAATGTTCGGATTTGATTTGCTATAGATGTTTCCGGGAGAACTGCTGAGCGGTTCACCGGTTTTTCTAGTGCCAAGTCGAGGAACACCCGGAACTGTGTAGAGCAATTTATCGGCTCGCCTAGGGCAAAATCAATTTTTTCAGGAGGCGTAAGCAATGGCAGTCAAAGAGAAAAT
>RKCM01000117.1 GCA_014858325.1 Oscillospiraceae bacterium
CCAGCAGCCGCCCGGCGGCGCACCGCTGCCCGCTGAGCAGCCCCGCCGCCAGCAGAAACAGCGCCCCGAGCAGAAAATTTACCAGGAGCAGCACATCCAGATAGATGACGGTTTTGATGGCCCTCGCCCCCTTTGCAACAGCGTAGCAGAGCCGCCGCCGAAAAAATGTCACAAAAGGGCTTGCAATCCATCCGGGGTTGCGGTATAATATTTCTCGCAGCCAGCAATACGCTGCATCATAAAGACGAATATGCCTCTTTAGCTCAGTCGGTTAGAGCACCTGACTGTTAATCAGGGTGTCGCCTGTTCGAGTCAGGCAAGAGGCGCTTTTGGAGCGGGGCCGAGGGTGGCTCCGCTTTTTTAATGCATTTGGGGGCGGTTGGGCCCATTCTTAGGGGCTAGTGTAACGGTTTTGTTGCTTTTTTCACACTTTTTTCAAAAATTAACGCTTTCTTAAAAAATGTCCTCTTGAAGAAAATCCCATCTTGTGTTACACTACATCCAAGCATAAAAGATGTATTTCGGCATTCTGCCCGTTTTTCCTCTTGAGAAATGCGGCACAGTGTGGTAATATATGACTATAGTGCTTTTCAAAAGCGATGGTCCCGCTCCTTGGGGCGGCAATGCTTTCCCCGCGCTGCTGCAAGCGCAGGGCCTGATTGTTTTGATGCAGCCGAGTGCGCACTCGGTTACATAGGTTTCTTGTCAGGATGCGCATCCGGCAAGAGGCTGGTATATACGATTCAATATTGAAGGGAGTAATTCATCATGATGATGCCTGCAAACTTCTCTGCAATCGCAGAGAACGAGCTGACTTACGTCGTTGGTGGCAGCGCTGCTACCGACTTCGCTAAGACGCTCAACACCAACCTTGTTACCATCGTTGGTAACTCTTACGTTGAGAAGCTGGTTAATGCTACACTGGGTGTGATGTTCGGTGGTGCATGGTCTTCTGATCACAGCATGGCTGATGCATTTTCTGCCACTTTTTTCGGTAAGGTTGGCGGTAAAGATATGAACGGCTTTAATAAGTTCCTGCAGACTGTGGGTCTGGGTGCTGCCGTTTATCAGCTGGGTATGGTCGGCACTAAGTCGAATGTCTCTGATCCTGCAAAGACTCTGGACGGCACGTTTGGCGACGACGGTAAGGAGAAGAAGTCCAAGACTATGTGGTTTACCGACGGTCTGGTGAACCAGACCAAGTGGCTCGGAACCCACTAAGGTTTACGCCTGATTTTAAGGCGGCAAGTCGCAAGGCTTGCCGCCTTTTCTCATGCCATTTTGCAGGGGCAGGCAAAAATTTTGCCCTTCGACAAAAAGCCCCAAATTTCCCGTTGCACAAAACTGGAAAATTTGATATCCTATTGCCGGAGAGAAACGGGATGCTCTCCAAACCAGTCGTTTTCATTTTATAACTCCGGGAAAGGCTCGCCGCGCAGGAACGGCGGGCCTTTTTCGATACACGGAAAAAAGACGAGCGGTGTCGCAATGCGGCGATAAAAACTTTGAAAAAGTTTTCGGGGCGTTTCGAGGGCATTCGACAGAAGAAAAACAACGAAATGCGAGAAAGCGTTTGTTTATACGGCATAATCTGTCGAATATACAGAGGCGGCGCAAAATGATACGCCTATTTTTTGAAAAAAGGCGGCTGAAATTGTATAGGGAAGTGTGTTATAATACCCTCGGAATTTCAAAGAGAAAGGAGGCGGCTTTGATGACACCCTGATGCGATGCCGTAAAACTGTTTTACTTGCCGGACCTTCCGAAGAAAAGACATGGAATAAAATCGTTGAAAGAGAGGAATTTTCGATGTTTGTCTATCGTTGTGTTGCAGAACATTTGAACCACCCTGAATTGGGAAACTATGACACCTTTGGGATCGTCGCTGACGAAGTGATCGAAGGCAAGACCATGGGCCGCGTCCTGGCAGCTGTGGAAGATGTTTCGGCGGACAGTGCGTTTGTGGAGCAGCTGGCGCGGAAATGCACCGAGCTGCAGCTGGAACCGAGCCAGCTGCAGGATGTGATCGAGGATGCGCTGATTTGAGAGAAAAGAGAATACATAACAAGACCCCCGCCGCAGGAACCATCGCAGTTCCGCACAGCGGGGGTCTTTCTGATTGAAAACAGTTTTGGTGCCGAAACGGCGTTACAGCGTTTTGACTTCCTTTTTCTGCCGCATGGCATCCGTATAATTCTGGAGTGCGTTCAGCGTCTCGTCCGAGCGGCCGGTGCGGGCAACGAAAGAATCGTAGAGCTTTTCGGCGACGCGGTAGCCAGTGCGGACCACATTGAACAGCAGCATGGGCACAAAGGTGATGGAGAAGGACAGCAGTCCGCCTCCCATGACAAAATCGCCAAACTGCAGATGATCGGTAAAGTCGTCCCATGCGGTGCGGAAGTCCCCGCCGCCGATGGTCTCACACGCCTCCTTTTCGGAGAGACGGGCGTAGGATGCAGGCAGACAAAGGTGTTTCATCCCAAAGAACTCCTTTCAAAACCGAATTCCGTCAGGTCAAGCCACCGCCAGCGTGGTGTTGGGGATGGCGGCTGCAGCAGCCTGCTCGGCGGCCTTATCGGCCTTGGACTGCTGGTAGATCTCCTTCATCTGTTTGTAGATGCTGACGACCGTGTTGATGGTCTGGCGGGCCCACAGGTAGGCATAGAAGCCGGCAAAGCTGCCCATGACCACGGCGCTCACCTTGCCGCGGGTGTTCTGGCCGTCCCAGAAATACTGGATGGAGGTGGTCAGGCCCATGCCGTCGTCGTGCATCTCTTTCAGGCCGGTCATGGCGGAGTTGAGTGCACCCCGTCCCAGCATTCGCACCGAGTTGACAACGAGGTTGATGCCAAAGTTGAGCACTGCAGCCTGCATCTCGGACACGCCGCCCTCAATGTAGGTCATTTCGTCCTCGGAGAGGACCGCATAGGCTGCGGGCAGCACCATCGCACTCTGATATGTAAGTTCCATCATGGGAAAACTCCTTTCGCTCGTACGATCCGCACAGGGCGGAAAATCACTTATCAGGATTATAGCATAATCCACCAAAAACAACAAGAGAGCGCGGAAACGAAAATCCACGCCAAAAAAGGAACAAATTGCGGCAAAACTGTGAAAAAGATGCGAACAAACGCATAAATATCGGCGCGCAGCCCGGCGGGGCAGGACGAAAAAATGTTGTGTGAAATTTGCGTCCGTACTGAAAAACCGCCTCCCGGCAGCTTTGGCAAAAAGCAGCATGGGGCGGCGGTTTTTATGGGGAGAAAATGAAGAAGGAAACGCTTTAGTCGGGGGCGCGGTCGTACAGAGCCGTCAGGGCGGCGATGTGCTCGGCCAGAGCGGCGTCCAGCGGCTGCGCGAGCCGCCACTGCCAGTTGGCCCCCTGGGTGCTGGGGGTGTTGATGCGGGCCTCGGGGCCCAGATGGAGCCAATCCGCCAGCGGGAGGATGGCCAGATCCGAGGCACTGGCCAGGCAGGCGCAGATCATGGCCTCGGTCAGCTCCTCGGGGCGGCAGCGCAGGTAGCGGCAGGCATAGGCCACATCCTCGGGGGCAGCGGTCTGCCGCCAGCCCTCGGTGGTGATGTTGTCGTGGGTGCCGGTGTAGACCACGCTGTTGGCGGGGTAGGTGTAGGGCAGGTAGTTGCCCGGCTCGCGGCGGTCGAAGGCAAACTGCATGATCTTCATGCCCGGGTATCCGCTGGCGGCCAGCATGGCTTTTACTTCGGGGGTCAGGTAGCCCAGATCCTCGGCGATGATGCCGCCCTGCCCCAGCGCCGCGTGCATGGCGTCGAGGAAGGCGCGGTCCGGGCCCTTTTCCCAGTGGCCGCCCGCCGCCGTCTGGTTCCCGGCAGGGATGGCGTAATAGCTCTCAAAGCCCCGGAAGTGATCGATGCGCACCACGTCGTAGGTGGAGGTGGCGTGGTGCATCCGGCGCTTCCACCAGGCAAAATCCTCGGCTTTGTGGCGGGGCCAATCGTAGAGAGGGTTGCCCCAGAGCTGGCCATCGGCGGCAAAGGCGTCGGGCGGGCAGCCTGCCACCTGGGTCAGGTGGACCCTGCCGTCGGTCTGGAAGAGCTCGGGCCGGGTCCACAGGTCGCTGGAGTCCGGGCTGACGTAGATGGGAATGTCGCCCACCAGCCGCACGCCGTGGGCGTTGGCGTAGGCCTTCAGGGCGTTCCACTGGGTGTAGAAGAAGAACTGCACGGCCTTGTGGTAGGATACTTCATCGGCAAGGCGGGCGTTGGCCTCGGCCAGCGCCTCGGGCTGGCGGCAGCGCAGCGCGTCCGGCCAATCGGCAAGGCCTGCCTGCTGCTGCTCGGCCTTGATGGCCATGAAGAGGGCGTAATCGTCCAGCCAGAAGGCCTGCGCCGTACAGAAGGCCTCATACTCCGGCGTGGGAGCCGCCAGCAGGCGGGCGGCGGCTTTGTGCAGCACGGCGGGCCGCTCGGTGTAAAGCACGCCATACTCCACATGGCCCACGGCCTGCGGGACGGGGAGCTCTGCCTCCGTCAGCAGGCCTGCTTCGGCCAGCAGGCGGTAATCGATGAAATAGGGGTTACCTGCAAAGGCGGAAAAACTCTGGTAGGGGCTGTCGCCGTAGCCGGTGGGGCCGATGGGCAGGATCTGCCAATAGGTCTGCCTGGCGCTGGCGAGGAAATCCACAAAGGCGAAGGCCTCACGGCCCAGTGTGCCGATGCCAAAAGGCCCCGGCAGGCTGAAAACGGGCATCAGAATGCCGCTTGCACGCATGGTGCGCACCTCCTTAACCCTTGACAGCGCCGGCCACAACGCCCTCGATGATGTACTTCTGGCAGGTGATGTAGAGGACGATGATGGGGATGATGGCGATGATGATGCAGGCCATCATGGGGGCCAGCTCCACGCGGCCATAGCCGCCGCGGAAATACTGGATGGCCATGGGGATGGTGCGGTACTTTTTGATGTCCAGCACCAGCGTGGGCAGGAGGTAATCGTTCCAGACCCACATGGTCTCCAGGATGGCCGTGGAGATCATGGTGGGCTTGAGGATGGGGAACACGACCTTGAAGAAGATCTGGATGGGGTTGCAGCCGTCGATCATGGCAGCCTCTTCGATCTCGATGGGGACGCTCTTCATGAAGCCGGTGAACATGAAGACGGC
>RKCM01000121.1 GCA_014858325.1 Oscillospiraceae bacterium
GCGCAGCACGCCGCCGCAGGCAGTGACCAGCAGGATCATGCCGGTGGGCTCCAGAGACTTGGTCATGATCTTTTCCAGCTGGGCGTTGGTGTAGCCGTGGCGGGTGCCCAGCAGGTACATAGCAGCGATGGTAGCCAGCAGCAGCGCCATGAAGGGCTCGCCGAGGAAGGCCAGAACAGGCTGGATGCCGGCCAGTGCGGGCACTACCTTTGCCACGGAGTTTGCAATGATGAGCAGCAGCGGGATCATAATGATGCCCACGATGGTGCCGAACTTAGGCAGCTTGCTCTCGTCAATGTCTGCCTGCTGTGCAATGTGCTCGGGGACTTCGACCCTATACTTTTTGCCGCAGATGGAACCCCAGATGGGACCGGCGGCGATCATGGCAAAGATGCCGCAGAAGATGCCGATGAGGATGACCCAGCCCAGATCCACGCCCAGCATGGTAGCCACCAGAACAGGGCCCGGCGTGGGAGGGATGAAAGCGTGGCCGACAGCCAGACCCGCCAGCAGGGGGATGACGTAGTACAGAACGGAGCGCTTGGTGCGCTTTGCCAGCGAGAAGGCCAGCGGGATGAGGATGATCAGGCCGGCATCAAAGAAGACGGGCATGGCGACGACCAAGCCTGTGATGCCCAGTGCCCATGCGGCTTTTTCGTCGCCGAACTTCCGCACCATGGTCACGGCCAGGGTCTGTGCGCCGCCGGATTCTTCCAGAATGGCACCGAACATGGAGCCGAGGCCCACCAGAAGGGCGATGCCCTTCAGGGTGTTGCCGATGCCCTCGTTGACGGAGCCGATGATATCGGCCAGGGGCATCCCGGCCATCAGGCCGATGCCCACCGCACCGATCAGGATGGAGATCATGGCGTGGACCTTGAACTTGATGATAAGAATGAGCAACAGGATGAGTCCTGCTACGGCCGCAAAGACCAGCCGTGCCGCATCGGGCGTTGCAACTGCTGTCATAAAAATTCCTCCTCTTCTCTTATTCCATGTATGCGCCCTTCATGGGGCTGACGGCGTGCTGCGAGTAGAGCTTCAGCAGACCCTTGGTGTACTTGGGAGCCTTGGGCTTCCAGTTGGCGCGGCGCTCGGCGAGGATGGCGTCCATCTCTTCGGAGGTCTTGGGCTCGCCCTTCACGCCCACAATGGCCAGCTTGCGATTGTGGACATCGATCTGGATCAGGTCGTCCGGCTCCACCAGTGCGATGGGCCCGCCCACGGCAGCTTCCGGGCTGACATGCCCAATGACCGGGCCGCGGCTTGCGCCGGAGAAGCGTCCGTCTGTGATGAGGGCCACGCTGGAAGCCAGCTTGGGGTCGGCGCAGATGGCTTCGCCGGTGTAGAACATCTCGGGCATCCCGCTGCCGCGCGGGCCTTCATAGCGGATAAAGATGGCGTCGCCGGGCTTCACCTCGCCGTGGAGCACAGCGGCGATGCACTCCTCCTCGCTGTCGTAGGGCTTGGCGCGGAGGGTGGCTTCAAACATATTCTTGGGGCAGGCGGTGTGCTTGATGACGCAGCCTTCCGGGGCCAGATTGCCCTTGAGGATGGCGATGCTGCCGTCGGTGCCCTTGGCGTTGTCAAAGCTGTGGATGATGTCCTCGCGGCTGACCGGGCGGGCAAAGCCTGCGGTCTTTTCGGCCAGAATGGCATCGCAGTGCTGGTAGAAGCCGTTCTGTTTCAGCTGTTCCAGATTCTCACCCAGGGTCTTGCCGGTGACAGTCATCACGTCCAAGTTCAGCATGGACTTGATCTCCTCCATCACGCGGGGCACGCCGCCTGCGTAGTAGAAGTACTGGGCGGGCCAGTCGCCGGAGGGGCGGATGTTCAGCAGGTAGTGTGCGCCGCGGTGCATCCGATCGAAGGTATCGGCATCGATCTCAATGCCGAACTCGTGGGCGATGGCGGGCAGGTGCATGGTGGCGTTGGTGGAGCCGGAGATGGCGGCGTGCACCATGATGGCGTTCTCAAAGCTTTCCTTGGTCACGATGTCCTTGGCGGTGATGCCCTTCTTGACCAGCTCCATCAGCTGCTTGCCGGCATCGTAGGCGGCTTGCTTCAGCTCCGGGGCGGTGGCGGGCATCAGAGCGGTGCCCGGCAGCATCAAGCCCAACGCCTCTGCCATAATCTGCATGGTGGAGGCGGTGCCCATGAAGGAGCAGGCACCACAGCTGGGGCAGGCGTTGTGCTTGTAGTAGTCCAGCTGGCAGTTGGGGATGACGCCGGTCTTTTCCCATGCGTCGAACTTGCCGATCTGCTCCAGCGTCAGCAGCTCGTTGATGGCGCAGGCGGGATCGTTGACGACGTACTCCTTCGGCAGGGTGTGAGCCTCCATGACGCCGCCGGTGACCACGATGGCGCTCATCTCTTTCAGGCGGCCGATGCTCATCAGCATGGCGGGCATGGACTTGTCGCAGCTGGCGATGAACACGCCGCCGTCGTAGACGCTGGCGTTTGCCTGTGCTTCCACCAGATTCACGATGGCATCCCGGTGGGGCAGCGAATAGTTGATGCCGTCATGCCCCTGTGCAATGCCGTCGCACATATCGGTGGCAAAGTAGCGGGCCGCCTTGCCGCCGTTGTCGTTGACCGCCTGCACGGCCTCCTTGACAAACTGATCCAGATGGGCGCTGCCGGGGTGGCTGTCGCCGAAGGTGCTCTCCACCATGATCTGGGGCTTGGAAAGGTCCTCGACCTTCCAGCCCATACCCATCTTCAGCGGGTCATTCTCGGGTGCTAAAGTGCGGACTTCCTGTGAACGCAACTCCATATTCATACCTCCAAAATGCTCTCCTTTTGTGTCCTTTTTCTGTCGGACATCTTACGTTTTCATTGTAATCCGGCCGAGAACTTTTTGCAAGTTGTCCCCGATACATCCCACTATTTGTGCAAAAAATCTGGGATACATCTAGCATTTTGTCCAATCTTCTGGGATACATCCAATCAAAACGCCCTTCTTGTTCTTCTTTCGCCCCGCTCTCGCTGTAAATACGTCAGACAACTTAGCGCAAAAACGGGCTCCCTGCACAGCCTTTACCGTGCAGGGAGCCCGTTTTTGTTCCGAATCATTTTACAAAGGGTGCGATCCCGACGGTCCCATCGTCCGGGTCTTCTCCGTCGTAGACCTTCTTGATATAGGTGCGGTTGAAGTTCAGGTGCATCACCATGGCGGCCTTTGCCCCAATGGGGTCATGGTTTGCAATGGCCTCCACGATCATCCGATGGGTCATGATCGTTTCATCCACCAGCTTTTTGTGGGTGACGTTGACAAACATCATAACGGCGGTGTCAATGATGGGGATCAATTGCTCCACCACCGTGTTTTTGCTGCTCTCGGCGATGCAGGTGTGGAAGGCAATGTCGTCTTCGATGTAGCGCTCCCCCTCGTGGATCTTGCTTTCCACCCGCTCACACAGACGCCGCAGACGCTCGACGTCCTCGTCGGTCGCGTGCTGCGCCGCCATCTCTGCGATGCCCGGCTCCAGCAGCAGACGCACATTGACCAGGTCCAGCGCCAGCGCGTTTTTGTCCTTGACCGAGCGCAGGCCCAGCGGATCGGACAGACCCTTGGTGGTGGTCACCACATAGGTGCCCGAACCCCGGCGCACCTCCACGATGCCCTTGCTGGACAGCAGCTTGACGGCCTCCCGGATGGTGCTGCGCCCCACCCCGAACCGTTCGCCCAGCTCAAACTCGTTGGGCAGCTTGGCCCCCGGCTCGATGGGCGTATCCAGAATGTAGTGGTATATCTGATCTTCGACCTGCTCGGCCAGCAGCTTGTTCTTCAAATGCGAAAATTCACTCATTGCTTTTGCACCTTACCCCAAAAAAGGACGGACTCCGATTTATGGCCGGGCAGCGTATTCTCCGGCCCCGGCCTCCACAGCACCAGTATACGTTTTGTGGGGCGGCACGTCAAGCCGGGGAGAGCCGGACGCTGCCAGCCCTCTTGACAAAGAATAAATCGATTGTTTTTCATAATCGTCCATATTATAAATAATTGTCCATAGACAAACGCAAGAACAACTTGTAAAATACTTGACGGATAGTCAAGGCTAACTGCAAACAACTTGAGAGGATGATCCATGTATGAAAAGGACGCGGCTGACGATCTTTTTGTTGATAATAGCATCGATTGTATCTGCGGTCATTACGCTTTGCATGGGCGCAGTTCAAATCCCGGTACAGGATACCTTGTCCGTCCTGCTTCAGCATCTGTTTGGGGCAGATACTGGCACGCCTGTGTCCATTGCTTTCGAGCAGATTGTCTGGCAAATCCGAATGCCTCGCATGATTCTGGGCTTTCTGGCCGGAAGCGGTCTAGCCCTCTGCGGCTGTGTGATGCAGGCCGTTGTCCAAAACCCAATGGCAGACCCATACATTCTTGGCGTGTCGGCAGGTGCAACGCTGGGAGCCACTGGTTCGCTCTTTCTGGGGCTGGGCGTGATTTCCGGCTTCTGGGCCTTTGTAGGAGCTGGCGGTGCCTGCTTTCTCGTATTGGCCCTCTCCTCGGCGGACGGTAAAACCACCTCGGTCAAGCTGATTCTCTCTGGCATGATCGTCAATGCGCTACTGACCGCATTTTCCAACTTTATCATTGCAGTAGCAGGTGATTCGGACGGTATGATGTCCATTAAGTTCTGGACGATGGGTTCGCTGACCCGCGCCGGATGGAAAAATATCGGCCCCATTGCACTGATCGTACTGGCAGCAGCAGTCTTTTTTCGGACGCAGGCCCAGACACTCGATGGTCTGATGCTGGGTGAGGAAGCAGCTTCCACCATTGGCATCAACACCTTCCAGTGTCGGTTGGTTTATCTGCTGGTGCTCTCTGTGCTGACTGGTGCATTGGTATCGGTCTGCGGCACGATTGGCTTTGTAGGGCTTATTATCCCGCACGTTTCCCGCGCCATTGCAGGCACAGCACACCGAAAACTACTGCCCATTGCAGCATTATCCGGCGGACTGTTCATGCTTTGGGTAGATGCCATCGCCCGCAGTCTGATTCCCAACACCGAGCTGCCTGTGGGCATCTTCACCGCCTTGGTGGGTGCGCCGTTCTTCGTCTATGTGATGGTGCGT
>RKCM01000166.1 GCA_014858325.1 Oscillospiraceae bacterium
GTCCAGCCGCTCCCGCTCCTTCTCCCCCACCCGCTCGGCGGGCACGCCGCTGGCCTGCGCCACCACCCGGGCCACCTCCTCCCGGGTGAGGCGGGGGCTCGTCTCCCCCTCCCGCTCGGCCCGGATGCGGGCGGCGGCACAGGCCTCGTCGATGAGGTCGATGGCTTTGTCGGGCAGGCAGCGCCCCGGCAGATACCGCACCGAGAGCTCCACCGCCTCCCGCAGGGTCTCCTCCGGCAGCTGTACGCCGTGGTAGCGCTCGTAGCGGGGCGCCAGCCCTTTCAAAATTTCCACGGCCTGCTCCGGCGTCGGCTCCTCGATCTGCACCCGGCCAAACCGCCGCTCCAGCGCCGCATCCTTTTGGATGTGGGCCCGGAACTCCTGATTCGTGGTGGCCCCGATGAGCTGCAGTTCCCCCCGGGCCAGCACGGGCTTCAAGATGCTGGCCGCGTCGATGGCGCCCTCCGCCGCGCCCGCCCCCACGATGGTGTGGAACTCGTCCACGAACAAAATGGCGCTGCCGTCCCGCACCAGCTCCTCCAAAAGGTTTTTGAACCGCTCCTCAAAATCGCCCCGGTACTTTGTCCCGGCCACAAGGCTGGCCATATCCAGCGCCAGCAGCCGCCGCCCCTGCAGCAGCCGGGGCACCCGCTTTTCGGCGATGCGCTGGGCCAGCCCTTCCGCGAGGGCAGTCTTGCCCACCCCCGGCTCTCCCACCAGACAGGGGTTGTTTTTCTGGCGGCGGCAGAGGATCTCCACCATGCGGTCCAGCTCCGAGTCCCGGCAGAACACCGGGTCCAGCTCCCCGTCCAGCGCCCGCCGGGTGAGGTCGCGGCAGTATTTGTCGCTGGCCCGGCTCCCCCGTGGGATGGCCGACGTCCCCCGCCCCTGGGGCTGGGAGAAGGGCAGGATGAACTGCCCGGACAGCTGGCGGCACTCCCGCACCGCCTCGGTCAGGGGCACGCCCATGGAGGCCAGCAGCGCCCCCGCTGCGCAGTCCGCATCCTCCAGCATGGCGCAGAGCAGATGCTCGGGCTCCGCCTTGGGCAGGCGGGCATTCTGCGCCCCGATGAGGGCGTAATCCATGGCCCGTTTCAGGTCCGGGGCCAGCGCCCGCCGGTCCAGATGCTGGGCCGGGCCGGGGCGCTGGGCAGAAAGCTGCCGCCGCACGGCCAGCTCGGAGATGTTCTTCCCGGCCAGGAACCGCCCCGCCGGGCCGCTGTCCGTCTGCAGCATGGCCAGCAGCAGATGGCCGGTATCGGCCTTTTTGCAGCCCAGCCCCCCTGCCAGCTCCACCGCCTCGTCCAGCAGCAGCCCCGCTTCCCGGGAGAACCCCTTGTATCGGCCCTTGCCGAATGCTTCCCAAATACTCATCTGCCCGCTCCTTGCTCTGTGTTGGTATACAGCAGCAGTATAGCCCTTTTGCGGCAGAAAAAATCAGCACTTTATGAGATGGACGCAAAAAACGCACCGCCGAAGCGATGCGTTCAAGTTTCTCACGAGTTACAGCTCTGCCAGTGCCTTCTTCAGGTTCTTGGCGATCTGGTCGGGGCAGCTGGTGGGGCGGGGGCCGCAGGTGGTGCCCTCCATCCGCTGGATGGCGTCCTCCGCCTTCATGCCCTTCAGCAGGCGGCTGATGCCCTTCAGGTTGCCATTGCAGCCGCCCACCACCTCGATGGACTCGATGGTGTGGTCGTCGTTCAGGACGATGTTGGTCTGCTTGGAGCAGGTGCCCACATTGGGGAAGCTAAAGGATTTGCTCATGGTAAAAACCTCTCTTTTTCACGTTGCGCGGCTTGACCGGGCCGCGGTTTCATCGTATTGCAGCCCTTAGTATACTATATTTTCCGTTTCCGCGCAACCTCTTCGATGCGGGCGATCTGCTCGTCGTCGGTGATGCAGCTGCCCACCGGGTGAGGATGCTTGTGGTTGGAGCCGTGGAAATCGCTGCCGCCGGTGTGGATGAGCCTGTACCGGGCGCAGAGGGCGGCGCACTCGGCTTTGTCCTCCGGGCTGTTGCTGGGGTGTTCCACCTCGATGCCGTCCACCGCCCCCTCCTTTACCAGCTCCCGCAGCAGGGGCATGCTGCTGTACACCGTCGGGTGGGCAAACACCACGCAGGCCCCCGCCGCCTTGGCCGTGGCCAGCACCTCCCGCACCGGGAGATATTCCGGCGAGTGGAGCACCACGCCCCGGGGGTTCCAGCCGAAGAGGTAGTGGTACACCTCGCCGTACACGCCCTCGGCCAGCCCCAGCTCGCACAGCGCCTGCATGATGCCGCTCTTGTAGAGCACGCCGCTGTCCTTTGTGTATTCCAGCGCCTGCTCGGTGCGGAATTGGGGATAGAGCTTCTCGATCTCCCGGGCGCTCTGCAAGCCGCACTCGTTCCGCCGCTGCCGCATGATGTCGCAGTGGCGGCGCAGCGCCGGGCTCTCCAGATCGGGCCAGTAGGCCAGCAGGTGCACCCGGTGGTGCCGCTCGTAGTCGTAGCCCGTCAGCTCGGTGGCCGGGATGAGCCGCACACCGTCCTGCACGGGGTGGTCATAAGCATACTGCGCGCTGCGCAGCGTATCGTGGTCCGACAGGGCCATGGCGTCCAGCCCCGCCCGCGCCGCCAGAATGGGCAGACGGCAGATGGGCACCGAACCGTCGGAACAGGTGGAATGGTTGTGTAAATCACCGGGCATATTTGTTTCTCCCCCTCATCAAAATAGCAAGTTTTTTATCGGGCCGTCTCCCCCGTCGGCCACGCTTTGCGGAGGGCCGCATAGGAGATCAGGAAGTTGGCCAGCCAGCCGGCCGGTACGGCAAGCCAGACAAAGGAAATGCCGAAACGCGGCGCGCCGATCAGCGCAACGGCCAGCCGGATAGCAAGGTTCACCATGTTGGCTGCCAGGAACGGGCGCATGACCCCCAGGCCGCGAAGGACGCCGTCGGTCGCCATCTTGATGCCCATGAAGATGAAAAAGTAGCCGAGCCATCTCATGTAATCCCCGGACACCTGATAGGCCAGGGCCGTTCCGTCCTTGCCCAGGAACAGCGCAGAGATCTGGGTGTGCAGGGTCTCAATGACGAGGAAGGCCAGGGCGGCAAAGCACGCGTCCAGCACCAGCGCCGCGTGGTAGCCCTGTTTGAGCCGCTCGATCTTCTTTGCGCCAAGGTTCTGGGAGACATAGGGCGAGACCGCATTGCCGATGGAAACGAAGATCAGGGAGAAGACATTCTCCACCCGCATCGTCGCGGAATAGCCCGCCAGCGCCTGTGTGCCGAAGGGGTTCACCACCGCCTGCACGATCATCATGCCGACGGACACGGTGGACTGCTGGAGGACCGATGGAATGGCAATGCGAAGCATGGACTGCAGCTTCTGCCCATCGAACCAGCGGAAGGGGCTCTGATACCGCCGCATCCGTTTCAGGAAGAGGAAAAGCGAGAACACGGCGGAGATGCCCTGGGCGATCAGGGTTGCAAGGGCCGCGCCGAACACGCCCAGACCCAGGCCTGCCACCATCCACAGGTCCATCCCGATGTTCAGGAGGGACGAGAAGATCAGAAGCCCCAGCGGGATTCTGGATTCGCCGATGGAGGTGAACATCGTGGAAAGGATGTTATACATGAACAGGAAGGGGAAGCCCACAAAATAGACCCGCAGGTACAGCACCGCGTCCTCCAGAATGTCTGCCGGGGTCTGCAGCCCACTCATCATCCCATGGGAAAAGCAAAAGCCTACCACCCCGAGGAAGACGCTCAGGAACAAAAAGCTGAGCAGCGAGGTGGACACGATGGTTTTCATCTCGCCGTAATTCTTGGCGCCAAAGCAGCGGCTGACCAGCACGCCCGCGCCGACCCCGGCCCCCAGCGCCACACAGATGAACACATTGGTCAGCGCGGCGCAGGCACCGACCGCCGCCAGCGCCGCGGACCCGACGAACTGCCCGACGATGATGGAATCCGCCATGTTATACACTTGCTGAAAAAAGCTGCCGAGGATCATCGGCATCGCAAAAACCGTCAGCGCTTTTAAGGGCGCATCCGTGATCAGATATTCGTCTTTTGATTTTGACATTGTTTCCTGCTCTCCTCTATTTTCTTACGATCAGACCAAGCTTCAGTATACCACGCTTTTTCCCCGCAGAAAAGATGCAAAAAAGCAAAAAAGGGCCCCGGAGGGCTTGCTGCAGCTCTCCGGGGTCCAGTGTCAACCAATCAGCCGCTCTCCCGGCTCACAGGATATACTCCATCTGCCGTTCCTTTGTCTTCATACCCATTTTTTCGTAGAAGTGCTCTGCCGAGGTGTTTCCTGCCCAGACGTTCAACGTCACCTCATAGCAGCCTTGCTCTTTTGCCTGCTGTTTCACATATTCAAACAGGCTTTCTCCGATGTGCTGTCCCCGTGCCTGCTGGTCAACGCACAAATCGTCGATGAACAATGACTTAAAGGGCACCATATTCGTAGAAAATGGCTGTTCCTGCATTTGACAGAAAGCGTAGCCCACACACACATCATCCTCGTTCACGGCAACGTAGATGGGTCTGTCCTCCTGCTTCAAAAGCTCTGCCAGCTCGCGGACGGTGTATTTGGTGGTGCCGGGAATAAAAACATCGGGACGGATCTCTGCGTGGATCTGCAGCACCTGCCCCAGCAGCGCAAGAAGTCTGGGAATATCTTTTTCCTTTGCCTTACGGATTCTCATTTTACGTTTCCTCAAATCTTTCTCCGGGCCGCTCGTTTTCCTGCGGCGGCTCCGAATTCCATAGTGAAGTGCCTCCATAAATTCCGAGTTGCTGTTCTCAGTATACCATGGTTTTCCCTTACGGAAAAGATAGCAAAACAAAAATGCCCCCGGAGGGCTTGTTGCGGCTCTCCGGGGGCATCTTATGTGTGTTGTGCTTTGGCGCGCACGACCGACGTTTTACTCGATCTCGATCAGG
>RKCM01000202.1 GCA_014858325.1 Oscillospiraceae bacterium
GGGCCATCTGCCCATTCTGGTGGGCGGTACGGGGCTGTATGTCCAGAGCTTTTTGTATGGCGTGAAGTTTACGGCGGAAAAAACGCCGGAGGGCCTGCGGGAACAGCTGGCGGCCGAGCTGGCTGCAAAAGGCCCTGCCGCCATGTATGCCGCGCTGCAGGCTGTGGACCCGGAAGCCGCCGCAGCCATCCACCCCAACAATCAGGTACGGGTGCTGCGGGCGCTGGAACATTTCCGGGCCACCGGCAAAAAGCTGAGCGAGCAGAAGGCAGACTCCCTCCCGGCCGAGCGGCCCTACCGCTCGCTGATCCTGGGGCTGGATTTCCCGGATCGCGCCCAGCTGTACCGCCGCATCGACCTGCGGGTGGACCGTATGATGGAACAGGGGCTTTTGGCCGAGGCGGAGCTGGTCTACCAGAACCGTGAGCGTTTCCGCACGGCGGCGCAGGCCATCGGTTATAAGGAGTTCTTTCCGTATTTTGAGGGGGCGGCAGAGCTGGCCCCCTGCGTGGAGAAGCTCAAACAGGCTTCCCGCAACTACGCCAAGCGCCAGCTGACCTGGTTCCGCCACATGGACGGTGTGGTCTGGCTGGACGCTTCGGCCCCGGACGTCGCAGCCCGGGCAATAAACTTGACCGAAGACTTTTTGACGAGAGGATGAGTGCTATGAGCGATGCGCCGGAAACGCCCCGCCGCTCCACCAAGGTACTGGCAGTGCTGGCCAGCATCGTGCTGGTGTTTCTGCTGCTGGCGGCGGCGTATGTGTTCTATCAGGCAGGCCATGTGCTGTTCCCGCCCAACACCTACGAAACGGCCCTTCTGGCCACGGTGGAGGATACGGTGGACGCGGAGGGCGTGCTGCTCTTTCAGGAGACGGATGTCCCGGGCGGCGGAACGCTGGGCTACCTCGTGGCCGATGGGGAGCGCGTCTCGGCGGGCACGGCGGTGGCTGAGGTGTACAGCGACGCCAATCAGGCGGCCCTCCGCCAGCAGCTCACCCAGATCCGCAGCCAGATCGACCTGCTGCAAAAATCCCAGAACACCTCCGCCACCCAGCTGGACACCATGCGGAAAGAGCGTTCGTCCGCCCTTTACGACCTGATGGATGCGCTGGACGAGGGAGCCTACGATGGGACTGCGCAGGGGACAGAGGACTACATCCTGGCCCAGAACAAGCTCTGGGTCATCACGGGGGAAGTGACGGATTTCTCCGGGCAGATCGCAGCGTTGGCCGATCAGGCCGCGTCGGTGCAGGCTCAGCTGGGTACGCCCACCCAGATCACCGCGCCCCAGACGGGTTATTTTATCCGAGCCAACAGCAGCGGCCGCCTGAACGCAGGCGCTGCGGACATCCTGGCTTTGAGCGCGGCCGACCTGAAGGCCTATGCGGAGTCCTCGCCCGTCATCGCGCTGGACGGCTGCGCGGGCAAGGTCGTCTCCGGCTTTGCCTGGCAGTATGCAGGCGTCTGCCCGGCCAAGGAGGCCGAAAAGCTGCTGGGCCAGGATGGCAAGCCTCTGCGCCGCGCGGTGCAGATCCAATTTCCCGGGCAGGTGGAAACGCCCCTCAAGGCCACCGTCTCGGAGGTGACCATCGACGAAGCCAGCGGCCTGGCCCGCTTCGTGCTCCAGTGTGAGACCATCAACGGCGATGTGCTGCGGCTCAACGCGGCCAGTGCCAGGGTCATCGTAGGGGAGACCACGGGCCTGCGGGTGCCTGCCGCCGCCGTCCACTATCTGAAGGAGGACGGCACCGAAGCCGAGACCCAGGGCGAAAACTACATCCCCGGCGTTTACGTCAAGTACGGCAACCTGGCCCGTTTTTGCCGGATCGACCCTGTGGACGACGATCATCCGCGGGTGACGGACGGCGATTACATCCTCGTTTTGCCCAGCGGGACCGCCAACTCGGTCAGTCAGGTCCGCCTTTATGACGAGATTATCGTCTCGGGACAAAATTTGTATGATGGAAAGCTTTTGTAGTTATTGACATCTGAGGCAAAAAAACCGATAATAGAAAAAGCTATTAGCAACTCCTTCGCAAAAGGGGTGCCGGGCGGCTGTGTGCTGCCCGAATGAAAGGAGCAGAATCTATGTCTTTTGTGGATAGCCTGAAAAAAGGCCTTTTCGGCAGTGAGGACGATTACGACGATCAGTACATGGACGACGGCCCGCAGATGGTGAACAACAACAACGGCGTCGGCATGGACGAGGACGAGGAGGGCGACGCGGAAGCCGCTCCCAAGAAAAACGGCAAGGTGGTCAACATCCATGCGACCACTCAGCTCAAGGTCGTGCTGGTCAAGCCCGAGCGGTTTGAGGACGCCAGCACCATTGCCGACCACCTGAACAACAAGCGCACCGTGGTGCTGAATCTGGAGTCCACCAACAAGGAAGTCTCCCGCCGTCTGGTGGATTTTCTCTCCGGCGTGGCGTACGCCAACAACGGCCAGATCAAGCGGGTGGCCAACAGCACCTTTATCATCACCCCCTACAACGTCGATATCATGGGCGATCTGCTGGACGAGCTGGAGAACAATGGCGCGTTCTATTGAGCCTGCCCTCAAGGCGGTGCGGGGCTTTGTCCCGGCCCGCAGCGATGAGGAGCGGTATCTCATGCGCCATATCGAGGATCTGGCCCGCACGGCCTCGTCCCGGGGCATTGCCCGCTACTCCGGCTTTTTGAGCGACCGCGAGCAGCAGCTGGCGCAGGCGGCCCTCAACCGCGCCGACGTGCCGGAAGGGGAATGCCGCTTTGACGGCGGCTGGCCCGGGGCCGAGCGGAAGATCCTCTGCCTGGAGCCGCAGGACAGCTACCCGGCAAGCCCGTTGTGCTGCGTCAGGCTTTGCTGCCGCACCCAGCCCGGGGCGGCACTGCCCGAACACCGGGATTATCTGGGCAGCCTGATGGGCCTTGCGCTCCGGCGGGAAGCGCTGGGGGACATCGTCCTCCTGGCGGACAGGCCCGGCGTGGCCTACGTCTTTGCGCTGGAAACGGCGGCTAAGCTCATCTGCGAGGAATTGCGGCAGGCGGGCCACACCGACCTGACGGCGCAGATGCAGCCGCTGGAGGAGCTGCCCGTTTTCCCGCAGGCGGAGCGCACGCCCCAGACGGCGACGGTCTCGTCGCTGCGGCTGGACGCGGTGCTGGCTGCCATGCTGCGGTGCAGCCGGGGGCAGGCGACCGAGTACATCACGGCCGGACGGGTGGAGATCAACCATCTGCCTGCCGAGAGCGTCCATGCGCCCGTGTATGAAGGCGATGTGTTCACCGTGCGGGGCAAAGGCCGCTACCAGCTGACAGGCTTGCCCGGCAAGAGCAAAAAAGACCGCTCGATCATTGCGTTTTTTCAGTATTGAACGAGGAAGAAAACAACAAAAGGGAGGAAACCACTATGCTGACCCCGCAGGATGTGCGCTCTGTGCAATTTGAAAAGAACCTCCGCGGCTACCGCACCGAAGATGTGGACCGTTTTCTGGATAAGGTGGAGGAGCAGCTGACGCTGAACGAGAACGAGGCCGAGGCACTGCGCAAGCAGATCGCCGACCTGACCGCTGAGAACCAGAAGCTCCGCAATGAAATGAAGGAATATGAGGCCGACGGCGATATGCTGAAGAGCGCGCTCATCAACGCGCAGCGGATGGGAGAAAACGTCATCCGGGAAGCAAACCAGAAGGCCGAAGAGATCCTTCACCGCGCCAACCTGCGCGGCGATGATATCATCCGCGACGCCAATGAGCTGCTGCAGAAGGCAAGCGACCGCGCCGATGAGATCATCAACGAGGCAAACGAGAAAAAGATGGCCGAAGAGCGCGAGTACGACCGTGTCCGCCTTGAGGTCACCCGCTTTAAGTCCGATGTGCTCAACCTCTACCGTAGCCATGTGGAGTCGCTGAGCCGTCTGCCGGAGTTCCAGAAGGAGGAGGCTCCGGCAGAGCCTGCCGCGGAGGAAGCCGCCCCGGAGGCCGATGAGACCGCCGAGGAGCTGACCGAGCAGCTGGACGATGCCGCAGCCAGGACGGAGGACGCTGCCCCGGCAGCACCTGCCGCCGCTGCGAAGGACGCCCCGGCCGAGGATAACACCGAGGACGAGGAAAGCAAGGATTTCTGGGAGAAGGATGAGAGCCAGCTCAAGCTCGACCCGCCCCCCGCAGATGCAGCCACCACCGCGCCGGACTATGCCGCTTTTCAGGGCGTCAAGTTCAGCGAATGAGTGATCGGATAAGGAAAATACTAGAGGAGTGTGTAACCATTGGCTAAGAATAAGTCTCAGTACGATAGTACTCTGAACCTGCCCAAGACCCTGTTTGAGATGCGTGCCGGCCTGCCCAAGAAGGAGCCCGTCATGCTAAAGGATTGGGACGACAACGACCTGTACAACCAGCTCATGAAGCATAACGAGGGCAAGCCCCAGTTCATCCTGCACGACGGCCCTCCGTATGCCAACGGCAACATCCACATGGGCACCGCCCTGAACAAGATCATCAAGGATATCATCATCCGCGAGAAGAACATGGAGGGCTTCCAGGCTCCCTATGTGCCCGGTTTTGATACCCACGGCCTGCCCATTGAGCTGAAGGCTCTGTCCTCCGTCGGCGACAAAAAGAAGGATATCTCCAAGCTCCAGCTGCGCCAGATCTGCGAGAAGTTCGCCACCGAGCACATCGATATCATGAGCGATCAGTTCAAGCGTCTGGGCGTCATCGGCGATTTCGAGCACCCCTATCTGACCCTGAAGCCTGAATTTGAGGCCCGCCAGATCGAGATCTTTGGCGAGATGGCCAAGAAGGGCTACATCTACAAGGGCCTGAAGCCGGTGTACTGGTGCCCCGACTGCCGCACCGCTCTGGCTGAGGCCGAGATCGAGTACGGCGAGGACGACTGCGATTCCATCTTCGTCCGCTTCCACGTCTCGCAGGACCCCAACGGTGT
>RKCM01000156.1 GCA_014858325.1 Oscillospiraceae bacterium
CTCGGGGTTTGCCTCCGCAGAGGCGGCGATGTCCAGCTGGTTCATCTGCTTCTGCCCGGCGGAGAGGAAGAGATCGCACTCCGCGCCCTCCTGGATCTGGGTCTTCAGGGTGCCGGAGGAATCAAAGTTGAACTGGAAGGTGACGCCGGGGTTGTTGGCCGTATAGGTCTCCGCAAGGACGTTGAGGGTCTCGGTGAGGGAAGCCGCCGCAAACACGACGAGCTCCACGCTCTCCCCGGCAGCTGCGGAGGAGGAAGCGCCCTCGCTGACCGCACTGGATGCGGTGGAAGCGGCAGTGGATGCGCTGCCCCCGCAGGCGGTGAGGGCCAGAGCCGCGCCGGCAGCGCCGGCAGCAGCGAGAAAGCTGCGCCGGGAAATTTTGTTGCAGTTCATGTTTTTTACTCCTGTGTGTGAAAATATCGATAGATTGTCTGGGCCAGCTGGGGGCCCACGCCGGGGGTGTTTTCCAGCTGGTCCGGGGTGGCCTCCCGCACGGCGGCCACGCTTTTGAACTGGGCCATGAGGGCCTTGGCCGTTTTGGGGCCCACACCGGGCACCTCGGTCAGGGTGGTGGCGTAGCTCTTTTTGTGCATCTGCTGCTTACGGTAGGCGTTGGCAAAGCGGTGGGTCTCATCCTGAATGGCAGTGATGAAGGTAAAGGTGCCGCGGTTCATGTTGATGGCGATCTCCCGTCCCTCGCTGTCCACGATGGCGCGGGTGCGGTGGTGGTCGTCCTTGACCATGCCGTAGAGAGGCACATCGGCCAGCTTTGTCCCCGCCAGCGCCGCCTTGGCCGCGCTGACCTGTCCCCGGCCGCCGTCCATCAGCAGCAGATCCGGCTTCTGGCCGAACCAGTTGCCGCCGGGCTGGCCCGCATACTTTTCGTACTCGGCCGCCCGGCGGGAGACCGTTTCTCCCAACGAAGCATAGTCGTCGGTGCCGAAGACCGTTTTCATCTTGAAGCGGCGGTAGCCTGCCTTATAGGGCTTGCCGTCCTTGAAGGTGACCATGCCGCAGACGCTGGTGCCGTCGCCCCAGTTGGAGATATCGTAGCTCTCGATGGCGCGAGGGGGCTTTGCAAGGCCCAGCACCTGGGCCAGCTCGTCCAGCAGCTTTTCCTCCCGGGCGTAGCGGCCGCTCTCCCGGGCCAGACGCTCCACCGCGTTGGTGTGGGCCATCTCCACCAGCCGGGCCTTATCGCCCCGCTGGGGGACATAGAGCTGTACCTC
The DNA here is from genome assembly GCA_014858325.1 of Oscillospiraceae bacterium. Lineage (GTDB taxonomy): Bacteria > Bacillota > Clostridia > Oscillospirales > Ruminococcaceae > Faecalibacterium. The sequence goes on from RKCM01000156.1 coordinate 1,230, forward strand.
GCTGCCCCGCTTTTCGTTGAGGGCCTGCTGCAGGGCCTCACCATCGGGGGGCAGCTGGTCCACGGCGATGACTTTCGGGATCTGCTCGTCGTCCAGGTAGTAGCGGGGCAAAAACTCCTCCCGCACCGCGTCGATATCCGCCGTATCATGGAAAAGGAACTCCCGCTTATCGGTGAGCCGCCCCTCCCGGAAGCGCAGCACCGCCGCGCAGACGCTGCCGGGCGTGCCCGCCAGCGCCACCACATCCATCTCCACCTCCGGGTCCACCACCACCTTCTGGCCTTCCGTCACCTTGGTGATGGCATTGATCTGGTCCCGCAGCAGGGCCGCCGTCTCAAACTCCAGCCGGTCGGAGGCCTCCTGCATCCGCTCGTTGAGGGTCTTCAGGATGTCCTTTTTGCCGTAGCGGATGAGATGGACCGCACTTTTGACGGCCTGATTGTAATTTTCGCAGCGGATCTTGCCGCTGCACACCGCCATGCACTTGCCGATGTGGGCGTTCAGGCAGGGGCGGCCTTTGCCGATGTCCTGGGGGAAGCGTTTATTACACCGGGGCAGCAAAAAAGCGTCCATAGCGGTCTCGGCCATTTCCCGGGCCGCAAAACTGGACGTATAGGGGCCCAGATACTCCGCATCGTCGTCCTCCTTTTGCAGGACGAAGGAAAGACGGGGCCAGGGCTCTTTGGTGATCTTGATATAGCTGTAGCCCTTGTCGTCCTTGAGCAGGATGTTGTATTTGGGGGTGTGGGCCTTGATCTGGCTGGCCTCCAGCACCAGCGCCTCAAACTCGCTCTGGCAGACGATGACGTCAAAGGCGAAGGCGTGGGCGATCATCTGGCTGACCTTGTTGTCGTGGGGTACCCCCTCCCGGAAATACTGGCTGACCCGGATGCGCAGCCGCTTTGCCTTGCCGATGTAGATGATGGCATCGGTTTTATCCCGGATGATATAAACGCCGGGTAAAAGCGGCAGCATACAGGCCTTTTTGTAAAGTTCTTCTTTGGTCATCGGGCCGTTGCCTCCTTGCAGCAGTTCGGATATTCAAAAAAAGCGGCAGGAACACTCCCGCCGCTTCAGCATACTAAAACTAAAGGCTCGAATTACTCTGCAAAGCCGGACTCCACCAGCTTGATGAGGCCGTCCACGGCGGCCTGCTCGTCAGCGCCATCGGCAATGATGCGGATGGTGGTACCGCCCACGATGCCCAGAGAGAGAACACCCAGCAGGCTCTTTGCGTTCACGCGGCGCTCTTCCTTCTCGACCCAGATGGAAGACTTGAACTCGTTTGCCTTCTGGATAAAGAAAGTAGCCGGACGTGCGTGCAGACCAACCTGATTTTCAACGGTAACTTCTTTGACGTACATAGTAAAACGCTCCTATCTATTATCGTTCTCGGGAATGCAATTTTGTTTCGTGCCTGTTGTGTTGTACCCATTTTAGCGCAAGACGAAACCGTTGTACAGCCCCCCGGCGCATTTTTGGCGGTTTTCCCAATGATGACCGGGGCATTTTTTGCCTTTTATACAAAGACAACAAAATTTTTTCCACATCATTGGCGGGGTGCAACAAAAGTTTTCCACATTTTCAGCACTCCGGGGCCTTAGGGACCGCTTTTTCCGGGGCAGGGCCTTCATAGCGCATTTCCAGCAGCCGACTGCCCACGGCGGAAAAATCGTCCTTGGCCGGGTCAAAAACCGCCGCTACGCCGCATTCTTTCCAGCCCAGGCGGCGGTAAAGGGCCAGGGCCCGGGTGTTCTGGTCCAGCACCGTCAGCACCGGGTGAGGGTGCTCCGGCAGCTTTTTGCGGGCAAACTCCAGCAGCTTCCGGCCCAGGCCCTTGCCGCGCATCTCCTCCGCGATGAAGAGGTGCTCGATCCGGCCCGTTTTATGGTCCACGGCGATCATGCCGTCGGCCGCATCCTTGGTGTAGTGGAGGTAGGCAGCCCAGCCCTCTTTCTTTTCCTGCTTCAGCTGGTCATAGAAGAACTCCGGGGTCCACCGGGCCAGAGCCTCCGGCGTCCAATATTCGCGGCAGATGGCCTGCCGCCCCTGCGCAAAGAGTTCGGCTGCGGCCCGGTACTGCTCCTCGGTTTTGACAAGGCGCATATTCTCGTTTCGCTTCCACTTGGGCAGCTCGGTGATGGGGTGGCTCTCGCACCACTCCTCGTAGAGCTCGGGGCGGCGCAGGCGGGTGCGGGTGCGGCTCTGCTCGCCGCGCCAGGCGTCGATCTTCTGGTGGTCGCCGCCCAGCAGCACCTCGGGCACAGCCCGGCCCTCCCAGACCTCGGGGCGGGTGTACTGGGGGTACTCCAGCAGGCCGTCCCAGTAGCTCTCCTCCTCGTAGCCCTTCTGCTCGGCCAGCACGCCGGGCTTGAGCCGGAGGACGCTGTCCGCTACCACCAGGCTGGCCAGCTCGCCGCCGGTGAGGATGTAGTCGCCGATGGAGATCTCCTCGTCGGCAAAGGCCTCGATGACCCGCTCGTCGATGCCCTCATAGTGGCCGCAGACGAGGGTGAGGTTGTCGTACTGGGCCAGACGGCGGGCGTGCTCCTCGGTGTAGCGCTGGCCCCCTGCCGTGAGGAACACGATGTGGGGGGCGGGGCGGCCCTGCCGGGCCACCTCCTCCTGCACGGCCCGGAGGCAATCTGCAATGGGCTGGGCGTACAGCACCATGCCGCAGCCGCCGCCGTAGGGGTAATCGTCGGTCTGTTTTTGTTTGTTGAGGGTGTAATCCCGGATCTGGTGGCAGTGCGTTTCAATATAGCCCCGCTTGGCGGCGCGGCCCAGGATGCTGGCATCCAGCACCTGCTGGCACATCTCGGGGAAAAGGGTCACGATGTCCACACGCATTCCCATGGCTTATGCTTCCTCCCCGTTTTCGTCGCTGCGCTCGCTGTCATAATCGTCGTCCAGCAGCCCCGGGATGGGGGTGACCAGGATGTAGCCCTCGGGCGGGTTCCGCTCTTTCAAAAAAGCGTCCACGCCGGGGAAGAGATACTCCTTGCCGCCGGGGCTCTTGACGGTGTAGATATCCTGCGCTCCGGGGTGGTCCACGCTGGTGACGGTGCCATACACCTTGCCGGTGTCGGCGTCCCGGACTTCGCAGCCAATGAGGTCGGCCACATACCAGCGGCCTGCCGGCAGGGTGGCGTCGTTGCGGTCAAAGTAGAACACCTGCCCCCGGAGAGCCCGGGCGGCATCCATATCCTCCACCCCTTCCAGCTGGAGGAGGGCCATCTGCCCCTGCGGGCGGATGGAGCGGATGGTATAGCATCTGCCGCCCTTGAGGGAGGTATACAGGCGGCCCACCTTTTTCAGGAAGGCGACGCCGTCGCACCAGAGTTCCAGTTTCATTTCGCCCCGCACCCCGTGGGTGGTGACCACCTTTCCGGCTTCCAAGTATTTCTGCATTGCTTTTACTCCTGTCCAAAACCTCTCAGGCGCTTCGCGCCAGCTCCCCTAATAGGGGAGCCAAGTTTACGCAGCTGTTTTCTTGCCTCCCCTACCAGGGGAGGTGTCACCGCAGGTGACAGAGAGGTTCTATTCCTCTATACACAAAAAGGCCCCCTGCCTTGCGGCAGAGGGGCCCATAGGGTGCTCAGTCGATCTCAACAAGGACCTTTTCATCGACCCGCACAGCAGCCGCGCGCATCACCACACGAATGGCTTTTGCGATCCGGCCCTGCTTG
>RKCM01000031.1 GCA_014858325.1 Oscillospiraceae bacterium
CTCCCCGCACCTTGAAGCTGCCGGTGGCCTGCAGGTTCTCGGTCTTGAGGTAGAGCCGGCAGTCCTTGGAGAGCTTGGGCGCTTCAATCAGGTCGGTCTTGCGGGCAACGTCCTTGAGCACAAAGGCGGCGTGGTAGATCTTATCCAAAGTCAGCATGACATATACTTCCTATCCTGTTTTCTTCTAAATACGAGTTGAGTACAAGTATATGTTAGCAAAAGTATTTTGTCAAATGAAACCGTTTCAAGATTCCGCAAAAGAAGTGGAAACCAAAACAATCCAGCAAAAAACGCCCCCGGCGCCGGGAGCGTTTCTTGGCATCAGCCGATGATCTCGTACTGGAAATATTCGCACTTGAGCTTGCTGCCCACGTCGATCTCCGGCGGCAGCAGCGCCAGCGCCACAGGGTTCAGCTCGTCGCTCTCGATGTCGGTGCGGCGGAGGTTGACATAGTCGCCGTCAAAGCTGACGACTTCGTAATACCAGGGGCCCATAAACCATTCCTCGCTTTCCCATTCTTCTGGGTCTATCATAAAGCAAAACCGGGCGGCTTGTCAATCCAGCCACCCGGAAAGATCATTCGTCGCCGGGGTCGTCCTTGTGCTCGCGCCGCCAAAGGACGAAGTTGCGGCGGAGCGGGCCGAAACAAAATTTCCGGCAAAGCCGCCAAACGGCCCTTGTGGATTTTACAAAAATATGCTATACTATTTTCTACTGATGCGCCATCGCCAAGCGGTAAGGCAGGGGACTTTGACTCCCCCATCGTAGGTTCGACTCCTGCTGGCGCAACTGAAAAGCCGCCCGTATGCTGTAAGGCACCGGGCGGCTTTTTGCTGTCTTATGGGGCTTTAATGTCTTCGGATCTTCTTCGGTGCCTTCCGGCCGTTCCACGCGTTGAGCAGCAGCCACAGGCCATAGATGGCGGCGCAGAGGAGGCTGAGGGTGAGGACCACCTTCAGGTAGAGGCCGTGGAAAAACTCCTGCAGCTTTGCCACGGTGAAAAGCAGCGCGTTGCGGCTGACGTCCTGCCCAGCCACAAGGTTGACCACGCCGATGGTCTCGCCCGCCAGCTTCAGCTCCACGGTGCCCACCACGTCGCCCTGCTGGACGGGGGCGCAGACGTAGTCCGGCAGGTGGAAGTACTTCTGGGTCACCGAGCCGTCGCCCGAGGAGGGCAGCAGAGTCATCATGTTGTCGTCGGGGTAGAGCTGGAGGGTGTCGGTGTCCGACGAATATTTAACGGGGATCTCCGCCAAGGCAAGGTCGGTGTCCAGCGCCGCCTGGATGGAAAAGCTGTCAAAGGCCCAGTCCATGAGGTGCACCGTCTCGTACAGGGCCGGGCGGCGGTTGGCGTAGCCGTAATCGTCGCAGGTGTCGGGGCTTTGCATGATGCAGAAAATATACGTCGAGCCGTTTTTGTTGGCCCACGAAACGTAGCTCTGGTCTCCGTTGTCATTTTTGTAGGCCATCACGTCGCACATCCCGCCCTGCATGGCGCTGCGGTAGTATTTGCCGCCGCTGGCCTTGTTGAGGGCCACGTTCTGGCTCAGCAGCACGAAGGGTTTGGCGTGCTTTTCCTTGGCGGGCATGGTGAAGGTGGGCGCCGAGGAGATCTCCACAAAGGCGTCAAAGCTCATGAGGTACCGCAGAATGAGGTACATATCCACGGCGGTGGTCACATTGCCGCTGTCCAGTCCGCAGGCGTCCGTCCAGGTGCTGGCCGTGGTGCCGATGCGCTGGGAAAGGGTGTTCATCTGGCTCACCCAGCCCGAGAGGTCCCCGCCCGAAAGGCTGTAGGCAAGGCCCATAGCGGCCTCGTTGGCGTTGCGGGTGACCATGGCATAGATGGCCTCCCGGTAGGTAAAGGTCTCGTTGGAGCGCATATCGGCATTGTCGGTGCTGTGGACGTAATCCGAGATGGCAAAGGGCATCTGGAAGGTGTTGTCGAGCTGGTCGGCGTAGTTGGTCAGCACCAGCGCGATGGTCATATATTTGGTCAGGCCCCCGGCGGCAACCTGCTTGCCGCTGTCTTTTTCGTAGACGATGATGTTGGTGTCGGTGTTGACGACATAGGCACTCCGGGCCTTGACGTCGTAGACGGGGCTGGGGTCGAACATGGCAAAAACCGGGACGCTCAGGCAGCTGAACAGGCACGCCAGCGTCAGCAGAAAGGCTGCAATACGTTTCATGTGGACAATTCCTTCAAAAAGCGATAAAATAAGACCATGGAAAACCGGGCGGCAGGATGGCCGCGCCGGAGAAAGCAAAACAGACGAGCAAAAGAGCTCTATCTTTTATAATAACAGGTTTGCCGGGGCGTGACAAGGCTTTTTGCGCGGTTTCCACGCTTTGGCAGGAGGGGAAACGAATGGTATATCTCACAGGCGACACCCACGGCGAGCTGGACCGCTTCCGGCACGGCAAGCTGCGCTGGCTGGGCAAAAAAGACATCGTGGTGGTGCTGGGCGATTTCGGTTTCGTCTGGGACGGCTCCAAGGCCGAGCAGAAGCGGCTGAACTGGCTGCGCAAGCGGCCCTACACCCTGCTGTTTCTGGACGGCACCCACGAAAACTACGACCTGCTGGCCCAGTACCCCACCGTGGAGCTTTTTGGCGGCAGAGTGCAGGCGCTGGGCGGCAATCTGTACCACGTCTGCCGGGGCAGCGTGCTGGAACTGGAGGGCAAGCGCTACCTCTGCTTTGGCGGCGGAGAGAGCCCCGACCGGGATGACCGGGAGCCGGGGGTGAACTGGTGGCCGCAGGAGATGCCCTCGGACGAGGAATACGCCGCCTGCGAACAGAACCTGGAAGCCTGCGGCTGGCAGGTAGATTATGTGCTGACCCACGACGCCCCAAGCAGATTTCTGGATTTTTCCGCCCTCGCCTCGGGCGAAAACAACCGGCTGCACCTCTTTCTCGACAAGGTCCTGCTCAAACTGAGCTATACCAAATGGTTCTTCGGGTGCTACCACAAGGACGTGCAGCTCTCCACCAAGAGCCGCTGCGTCTTCTGCGATATCGTCTGCATGGGCGAGCGCCACGCGAAGTGGCATAAAAACAAGTAATCCACGCCAAAAGCGGCTGCGCCGGAGAAATCCAGCGCAGCCGCTTTGCTTTGTTGTATCTTGAACTCAGATCTCTGCCAGAATGGCGTCGCCCATGGCGGTGCAGCCGAGGCAGGTGCAGCCGTCGCTCATGTTGTCGGCGGTGCGCAGGCCCTTGTCCAGCACTTTATTCACGGCGCGCTCGATGGCGGCCGCTTCCTCGGCCATGCCGAAGGAGTAGCGCAGCATCATGGCGGCGGAGAGGATGCAGGCGGTGGGGTTGACGATATCCTTGCCTGCAATGTCCGGGGCGGAGCCGTGGATGGGCTCGTACAGGCCGCGGGTTCCGTCCCCCAGGGAGGAGGAGGGGATCATGCCGATGGAGCCGGTGATCATGGAGGCCTCGTCGGAGAGGATGTCGCCGAACATATTCTCGGTGACGATGACGTCGAACTGCGCGGGATTCTTGACGATCTGCATGGCGCAGTTGTCCACGAACATCTCGCTGTACTCCACGTCCGGGTACTCGGCCTGCAGGCGGTGCATCACGGCCCGCCACAGGCGGCTGGTGTCCAGCACATTGGCCTTATCCACGCAGCAGAGCTTTTTGCGGCGCTTTTGGGCCGTCTCAAAGCCGATGCGGCCGATGCGCTCGATCTCGTGCTCGGAGTAAGGCATGGAGTCGGTGGCCAGCTTCTCGCCGGTGGGCAGGGTCTCGGTCTTATGCTCGCCGAAGTACACGCCGCCGATGAGCTCACGGACGATGAGGAAATCGATGCCCTGTGCCACGATCTCCGGCTTCAGGGGGCTGGCCGGGGCCAGCTGGGGCCAGATCTTTGCAGGCCGCAGGTTGGAGTAGAGGCCCATCCCGGCGCGCAGGCGGAGCAGCCCTTTTTCCGGGCGTTTGTCGCCGGGCATCCCCTCCCACTTGGGGCCGCCCACCGCGCCCAGCAGGACGCTGTCGGCAGCAAGGCACTTATCCAGCTCGTGCTGGGGCAGCGGGTCGCCGTATTTGTCAATGGCTTCGCCGCCCATGGCGGCATCGGTGTAATGGAAGGTGTGGCCGTATTTTTCGGCCACCTTATCAAGCACCCGGATGGTCTGTTTCACGATCTCCGGGCTGGAGCAATCGCCCCAGATGACTGCAATGTTTTTTTCCATTGGTGGTACTCCTTTTATGAATGAAACTCCTTCCGTCATCGCTGCGCGATGCCACCTCCCTCTGAGAGGGAGGCTTTGGCAAAATCGGAAACTTTCCCTCTTCGCCAGAGGCTCCCTCTGTGAGGGAGCTGTCGAGCGAATGCGAGACTGAAGGAGTTTGCCTTACTTCTTCGTCAGCGACTTCATCAGCCCGCCGTCGGCGATGATCTTCTGGATAAACGGCGGGAAGGGCTCGGCCTGAAAGCTCCGGCCGGTGGTGGCATCGGTGATGACGCCGGTGTCAAAATCCACCTGGACGGTGTCCCCGGCGGAAATGGCGTCCACGGCCTCCGGGCACTCCATGATGGGCAGGCCGATGTTGATGCTGTTGCGGTAGAAGATGCGGGCAAAGCTCTTGGCGATGACAACGGAGATACCGGCGGCCTTGATGGCCACGGGGGCGTGCTCGCGGGAGGAGCCGCAGCCGAAGTTCCAGCCGCCGACCATCACGTCGCCGTCCTTCACCTTTGTGATGAACTCCTTGTCGATGCCCTCCATGCAGTGGGCGGCCAGCTCCTTGGGGTCCTGGGTGTTCAGGTGGCGGGCCGGGATGATGACGTCGGTATCCACATTATCGGGGTATTTGAAAACAGAACCGTTTGCGTTCATGGATGGGTCTCCTTTCGATTAGACCGTGCGGGGGTCGGTG